>NVVP01000030.1 GCA_002402245.1 Gammaproteobacteria bacterium
ATTTATCTACTCTCTCTTAAAATTCAAATTTAGCTTTTGGTTCTGCATTGATCATTGCTGGGATAGCCGTCTCAAAATGGGACTCGGTATTCCATTCTCGCTCCGAAACCCTAGTTACCATTACTGCTGTCATCACCTCATCTTCACCCACAACGGCTAACATTCGCCCACCCACTTTAAGACTTTGCAAATAACTATCAGGAATAACGGTAAATGCTGCAGTCGATACGATTACATCAATCCTATCGTCTAAAGGCCAAGCTTGTGATGCATCACCGATACACAATGACACATTATTAATACCCAACTGCTGTAAATTTTGCAGTGCACATTCAGATAATTCAGCCACAATATCTACACTGGTAACCCATTTCGATAACTGGGCTAATAGTGCAGTGAAATAACCTGTTCCAGTACCTATTTCCAGTACACCTTCATGGTCTTGAACATTCAATACTTGTAATAGCCTGCCATCAATTACCGGTGGCAACATTACTTGACCAAAGCCAATCGGTAGCGCCGTATCAGAATAGGCTAAACCTGATAACTCGGCATCAAGAAACTGTTCTCGCTTTAACGACTCAAACGCTTTTAACACCCGTGGATTGAGTACGTCACTCGGTCGTATTTGTTGCTCTAGCATATTAAAATGAGCATGTTGATAATGTACGGTCATTCATATCTCCTAATTTTGCTAGAAAAGTCTATCTTTTATATTTTCTGACTAAGCGATTTTGGCCCATGTATCTCGTAATGTAACGGTACGGTTAAATACTAACTTACCATCACGGCATAATTCACTATCGGCACAAAAATAACCTTCACGTTCAAATTGGTATACCGTTCCCGCTTGTGCATCTACTAAACTTCGTTCAACTACACTTTCAGTTAATGTCACTAATGAATCAGAGTTCAAATGAACAGTAAAATCATCAACCTCTTTATCACTATCTGGATGAGGATGATTAAACAGACGGTCATATAAGCGTACTTCTGCTTTAACGCCATGTGCAGCCGAAACCCAATGAATAACACCTTTAACCTTACGGCCTTCTGGGTTTGCCCCTAATGTGGCGGGGTCATAACTACAGTGTAATTCAGTAATTTCACCCTTTTCATCTTTAATCACTTCATCGCAACGAATCACATAAGCATTTCTTAAACGTACTTCTTTATCTTTAACTAAACGCTTAAATTTATTATTCGCTTCTTCTTTAAAGTCAGCACGGTCAATATATAATTCACGACTAAAAGGTACTACTCGTGTTCCCATGCTTTCATTCTGAGGATGTTTAGGTGCAATTAGTTCCTCAGTTTTATCTTCTGGGTAATTAGTGATTATTACTTTAACTGGATCAAGTACCACCATGGCACGTGTTGCATTTTCATTTAGGTTTTCACGGATGCAAGCATCTAATATTTCCATTTCTACCGAATTATCAGATTTGGTTACGCCAATGCGTTCACAAAACTCACGAATTGCAGCAGCAGGGTAACCACGACGACGCATACCTGAAATAGTCGACATTCTTGGATCGCTCCAACCTTCAACTAAGCCCTCTTCAACTAATTTGGTTAATTTACGTTTACTGGTAATTGAATATTGTAGATTTAGGCGTGAAAACTCAATTTGTTGAGGATGACACTCAACCTTAAGCGTATCTAAAAACCAGTCATATAAAGGACGGTGATCAGCAAACTCTAATGTACAAACTGAATGAGTGATCCCTTCAATAGAATCCGATAAGCAATGCGTATAGTCATACATCGGGTAAATACACCACTCCGTTCCCGTTTGGTGATGAACTACATCATGACGAATGCGGTATAGCGCTGGATCACGCATATTTACATTAGGTGAAGCCATATCAATTTTGGCGCGTAATAGTTTAGAACCATCAACAAACTCACCTGCACGCATGCGGCTAAATAAGTCTAAGTTTTCAGCAATACTACGATCGCGATAAGGACTATTTTTACCTGGTTCAGTTAATGTGCCACGATATTCACGCGTTTGCTCAGCATTTAAATCACACACATAAGCATTACCTTGCTCAATCAATTGCACAGCGTAAGTGTAAAGTTGCTCAAAATAATTGGATGAGAAAAATAACCGCTCCTGCCAATCAAAACCTAACCAACGCACATCTTCTTTAATGGCATTAACAAACTCTTCATTTTCTTTTTGGGGGTTGGTATCATCAAAACGAAGGTTACATAAGCCATCATAGTCATTAGCTAGGCCAAAGTTTAGGCAGATTGATTTGGCATGGCCAATATGTAAATAACCATTTGGCTCAGGTGGAAAGCGAGTATGGACTCGACCACCGTGTTTTCCAGATTCATTATCAGCCTTGATAATATTACGGATAAAGTTACTTGGTTTGGTCGTTTCTTCGCTCATTTTTCTCTCTAAAATCGATTAGCTTTTACACAGGGTAAGTTAGTGACAATATTGTATCATGTACATATTACAAAATACTCGTTCAGGTGAACGATACAAATTTAATCTATATCTTCGATTAAAATGAACACATTTAAAGAGAATTAATTATGGCTAAGGCAACATTCGCAGCAGGCTGCTTTTGGGGAATTGAAGTTCAGTTTAGGAAAATAGACGGCGTAATTTCAACTCGCGTAGGTTACACCGCAGGCACGACAATAGACCCTACTTATAAAACCATATGTAGTGGTACTACAGGCCATGCCGAAGCCATTGAAATAAGCTTTGATGACAGCGTGATTAGTTATCTCAGTTTGCTCGATCATTTTTGGTCAATGCATAACCCCACCACCTTGAATCGCCAGGGCCCTGATGTGGGCACACAGTATCGCAGTGCTATTTATTACCATGATGAGCAACAGAAACAATGGGCAGAGGAATCAAAGCAAGCACTCGATGCCAAGCAACAGCAAGCGCCTATTGTGACCGAAATAACTGCAGCGGAAGTGTTTTATCCTGCTGAGGAATATCACCAATGTTATGTCGAAAAACAACGCTCTACGACATAGCCTTTAACATTTTAACGTTTGCTTGAACGGTGAAACAAAGGTTCATGCACTGACTCACGCGAAAACTGCCAGCAAGCAATAATAATCGCCACGGTTGAGAAGCCTACTAACACCGCTATATCAGTCATAACCGTAAAGTCGGTCTCAACGTTAGGTACTGCATGTTTCAATAAATCGACACCGTAACTAAATGGATTAACAGCCACAATATAATGTAAATACTCAGGTAATTGCTTAACAGGATATAAGGCGCCGCTAAGGAAAAATACCGGGAAAATAAAGAAGTTCATAATCACCGCAAAGTTATCAATGCTTTTCGAATAAACAGCTATTAAGCCACCAATTGCCGCACAGCAAATAGCGGTTAATAGAGCCGGCAGTAATAACATGACAGCAACCTTCACACTTATTAAGCCCAATAATAATAACAAGACTAATAACAAGATAGCTTGCACCATGGCCGTTAAACTAGCCGCAATCAATTTAGCAATAACAATCCAATAATGTGCGATAGGTGCAATCATCATCATCCGCATCACGCCAAACTCTCGGTCATAGACTAAGGTTAATGCTGATAATAAAGCAGCAAATAATAAGGTCATGGCCACAATCCCCGGCACTAGAAAGGTCAAATAACCTTCTTGTTGGGGTCCATCTAACATGCTACCGACACCAGAACCAATGACTAATAACCAAATCATCGGCCGCACCATGGCACTAATTAAACGTGCTTTTTGACGAAATAATTTACTTAATTCTCGGCCAACGACCGCTTTTACAGGACGCCAACTCATGATGACTCACCTTGTTCAGGATCACAAAAAGTCCATAAATACACATCATTCAAATTAGGTTTACGCCATTGCATAGAGGATATGGAGTTACTTAAGGTTTGTTGTAGCTGATAGAAATCAACATCATCTGCTGCAATTTTAAAGGTCAAATGGTCATCTTCTTGAATCGGAGTACCAAATAATCGGGCAATCTGAGCAATGACACTATCCGGATTAGGCGTGGTAATTTCTAAAATATGTGAGGCTAATTTTTGGGTTAATACTTCAGGGTCTCCGCCCAGTTGTAATTGCCCTTGTTGAATAAAATCAACATGGTCACAGGCTGCAGCCTCTTCTAAATAGTGCGTAGTTAAGAATACGGTCATACCTTCATCACGGCGTAACTGTTCGACAAAACGCCAAATAGCACGACGATTAGGTAAGTCTAAGCCAATTGTCGGTTCATCTAAGAACAGTACTTTAGGCTTGTGTAACACACCCCGCGCAATATCAACCGCACGACGTTGACCACCCGATAACGCTAATAACTTTTTATGGCGCTGTTTTTCTAAACCAAAAACAGTTAATAATTCATTAATTCGACTATTAGCTAACTCAGGCGATAAATTGTACATGGCCGCAGCAAACTGCAAGTTTTCATCAATCGACATGGTGCGATCAAGAGCTGAATCTTGAAACACTAGTCCAACCATCGCACGAATAGCCACAGGATCATCAGCCACCTTTTGGCCTGCAATCCAGGCATCGCCCGCCGTCGCTGCCGTCATGGTGGTTAGCATATGAATACTAGTACTTTTACCCGCACCATTCGGCCCTAATAAGCCGTAGAACTGCCCCGCCTTAATTTCTAGATTAAGGTTATTAACAGCAAGGGTCTGACCATATTTCTTGGTCAGCCCTTGTGTTTTAATCGCTAACTCAGCGTGCACTTATTATTCTAGAATTTTTAGGGTTACGGAAAACTAATGCCTTTTGTTCCACTTTCGATTTAGCCGCTTCTTCACGTCCCGCCTCAATCGCTTCATCAATTAAATGACGATTTGGAGATTTACTACAGACGGGGTCTGTATTACTTGCATCACCTGTCAACATATAAGCCTGACAACGACAGCCACCAAAATCTTTTTCTTTCTCATCACAAGAACGACACGGTTCAGTCATCCAGTCAAAACCGCGGTACTTATTAAAGTCGTCCGATCCATTCCAGATCTCATCAATCGACATGTTTCTGACATTAGGCAAGCCCATACCCGGTAATTCTCGGGCGGCGTGACAAGGTAAAGCGGTACCATCAGGTGTAACTGTTAGGAAGACATTACCCCAGCCATTCATGCAGGCTTTAGGGCGCTCTTCATAATAATCAGGCACCACATAGTAAATCTTCATTTTGCCTTTTTGTTCTTCTTGATAGCGATGTGCCGTCGCTTCTGCTGTAACTAACTGTTCTTTCAATGGCATCAATTGATCACGGTTATGCATAGCCCAACCATAATATTGCGTCGTCGCCAATTCCACATAATCAGCTTCCAAAGAAATTGCTAAATCTAGAATTTCATCGACTTGCTCAATATTTTGGCGATGGGTTACGAAGCACAATACCATCGGATAACCATTGGCTTTCACCGCTTTGGCCATCTCAATTTTATGTGCAAACGCATCTGTTCCTGCAATCAGATTATTTAAATCTGCTGAACTTGCTTGGAAGCTGACTTGAATATGATCTAAACCTGCTTCTTTAAATTCAGCGACTTTATCTGCATCCATTCCCACACCTGATGTAATCAAGTTGGTATAAAAGCCCATTTTTCTAGCTTCTCGAATTAACACGGGTAAATCTTTACGCATCAACGGTTCGCCACCAGAAAACCCTAATTGAGTCGCGCCCATTTCACGTGCTTGTCGGAATACCGTTAACCACTCTTCTGTAGTTAACTCACTCTTTATCTTAGAGAAATCCATTGGATTTGAGCAGTAAGGACATTGTAATGGGCAAGCATAAGTCAGTTCCGCCAATAACCATAATGGCTGACGAATTTGATCACGTACATGTCCAATAGCACTACCGATACTACCTACTGCTCTATCAGGTTTTTTATCTTCTGAGCCAGTCATTTTTATATGCCTCATCTAAAAACAGATACACATCTTCAGCCAAATCAGCACCATCAAAAGCGGCTTTTAAGTCCGCAATATGTTCTGCAACTGTCTGTTCTTTTTCACTTATTAGTTTTACTATTTCACCCGCTCCGCCATTCAACTTTACCATTCCTTCTGGATAAAGTAATACATTGCAGTTTTGTGCAGGTTCCCACTGAAAGCGATACCCTTGTGCAAGCACAAGTACCGTATCATCATTAAATTCACGCTCACTCATAATTCAACCTCAAACGTATAAGGTGGACGTTTTTCAATATAGGCCATCCACATCGAATCACACATTGTCCAAAGTACATCGAGTTTAAATTGCAGTATCTCAACTGCGCGTTCTTGTTCTTCGCGTGTTTTATAATAATCCAGAGTAATATCTAAACCATGTTGAACATCACGACGCGCTTCTGTTAAACGCTTACGGAAATAACGATAGCCTTTTTCATCAATCCACGGATATAGCTCAGGCCAGTTATCTAAACGAGCTTGATGAATTTTAGGCGCGAACATTTCTGTTAATGATGAACTAGCAGCTTCCTGCCAGGGTGAGCGACGAGCAAAGTTAATGTAGGCATCAACAGCAAAACGAACACCGGGTAAAACATGCTCTTCAGACCATAGTTCTTCACGTGTTAGGCCTACTGACTCACCTAATTGCAACCAGGCTTCAATACCGCCTTCTTCACCCTCAAAACCATCATGGTCGAGGATTCGTTGAACCCAATGTTGGCGTATATCACGTTCTGGACAATTAGCCATAATGGCCGCATCTTTTACAGGAATAGCCGTTTGATAATAAAAACGATTAGCGACCCAGCCTTGAATTTGTTCTTTATTCATTTCCCCTGAATGCATTTTCACATGGAGAGGATGACGTATATGATAAAACTCTTCTTTGGCACGTAGAACTTGCTCGAATTCTTCCCGTGACCAAGGCGTTTTATTATCTGACATAATATTTCCTTCGTATCTGGTTTTATATTTTCTACTCATTGATTAACACCCTTAATCAATAAGCTTGGCTTTAAGCCGTTTAACTATAGTTCGATATCCATGCCATCAAACGCTAACTCAATCCCTGAATTATTCAATATTTGGCGCTGTGGCGATTCTTCATTAAGAATAGGATTGGTATTATTAATATGAATGAGTATTTTACGTGGTTTTTCCATGCCATTAAGAATACTCATAATGCCGCCATCACTTGATTGATCTAAATGGCCCATTTCACTCGCACGTTTATCACTGATACCTTCATTGGCCATTTCATCATCGGTCCAGACAGTACCATCAATTAAGATACAATCTGCATTGCGCATATATTCTAATACATGCGGTTCAGCTACACCCAACCCTGGTGCGTAGAATAAGCTTTTGCCACTGCGTGTATCTTTAATGTGCATACCAATATTATCGCCTGGCACGGTATTACCTCGGTGAGGAGAATACGGAGGCGCTTCACTTAATAAGGGTACCGCAGTGAACTCTAATCCTTCCGCAGTTGGAATAGTAAACACCGATTGATCTGTGGCGATTTCATGATGATTAATACCGCGGAAATGACCTAAAATATTAAACACAGGAAAACCAGTGGTTAGATCTTGTTTTACCGCATCGGTGGTATAAATTTCCCAAGGGGCAATATGTTCGCGTAATGTTAATAAGCCTGTCACATGATCAATCTGTGCATCAGTAATCACAATCGCACTGATCGCGGTATCTCGCACAGCGCGACATGGTTGAATTGCAGGAAAATCATCTAACTGCTTTTTAATGTCAGGAGAGGCATTAAATAAAATCCAATCAGTACCATTCGCACTAATAGCAATAGATGACTGAGTTCGTCGCGTTGCTTTTACTGTGCCTTCACGCACACCCTTACAGTTCTCACAATTACAATTCCATTGTGGAAATCCACCACCCGCACCCGAACCTAAAACATGTACAAACATAATCAACTTATTCCGATTTTCACAACTAAATCAAATAATACTGCTTACAATACCATTTGATTTAACAATGAAATGCCCAGGGCCGAAGCCCCAAGCACACATCATAAACCGCTATTAACGATTGCAGATGTACATTGTTACTTCAAAACCGAAACGCATATCTGAATATTCTGGTGTAGTCCACATAATAATTCTCTCTTATTTTATAATAATTAAAAAAACACTATTTTGATTATTCAAAACAGTGAAAGAGATTTTACGCCTGAGTTCATATCTTTACGTCAGGAATCCTCCTATTAATTCTAAGGATTTTCCTTAGTGTTATTTTAGGCAAAAAAAAGCCCCCGATACTTGAAGTATCGGGGGCTTTAATTTTAAATCTTGATGCTTATCGGTTGCAAATGTACATTGTTACTTCAAAGCCGAAACGCATATCTGAATATTCTGGTTTAGTCCACATAGTAATTTACTCCTAAGTTTTTTAAAAAATGTTAGTCGGGCCTTTCCGCTAACCTTGAATTACACTATACGCCGGCAATTTTGAATTAGTTAGAGGAAAAAACCTGACGTCACTAAGGATTTTCCTTAGCTCCATTTATGCATCTAATAGACCTGAACGAATTGCCAATCGAGCGAGTTCGGCAGAGTTCGACACATCAAGCTTTTGCTTGATACTAGTATGGTGAGTTCCCACTGTTTTAGGGCTTAAGCTTAATATTTCAGCAATATTATTGACGGTTTTACCTTCAGCTAATAAGCGAAATACCTCAAACTCTCGCTGACTCAATACATCAATCACATTATTCGAACCCGTGAGTTTCTGCATAGCAAGTTGCTGAGCAATCTCAGGATCAATACACATTTTCCCTTGAGCAACCAAACCAACCGCTTTAATCATTTCTTCTGGTGCACTTCGTTTAGGAATAAAGCCTTTTGCTCCGGCTTGTAATGCTCTAGTAGTGAAGACACTATCTTCATGTACGCTTAATACTAAAATTCGAGCATCAGCATCACGGGCAATAATTCGCTCTATAGCACCAATGCCGCCAATGCCTGGCATTGAAATATCCATCACCACTACATCAGGGTGACATTTGGCATATTCTTGCACCGCCTGCTCACCACTCTCCGCTTCTGCTATTACGGTAAATAGTTCACTATCTTCCAACAAGCGACAAAACCCTGCCCGTACCAAAGCATGATCATCTACTAATAAGATTGCTACTTTACTCATTCTATTTACTTCCTTCTAGTGGCAGACTGATATTAATCTCAACCCCCGTACCCAGACTACTGATCAATTCAAATGTCCCGCCTAAGCTATGGGCTCGTTCACGCATTCCTAATAAACCGAAATCAACATCGGAATGGAAGTCTTGCACCACCATACCTTTGCCATTGTCTTTAATAGTAAGGGATAAGTTATCTTCAGCATTGCTTACTGATATATTAATCTCAGTGGCTGCGGCATGGCGAACTGCATTGGTAATAGATTCTTGAATAATTCGAAATACCGTCATATTCATCATTTCGTTGAGATTATCTAACGGCCCAGTAAGCGCCAGTTTAAACTCAATATCTGTTTGCCGTTGTTGCCATGCTGAAATAGCTTCTTCTAATGTCGGTACTAAACCTAAGTCATCCAGTGGGCTAGGTCGTAACCGCGTAATCATATTATGCACTACATCATAAATATGGCTGGTGACATCTATAATAGCTTGTGCACTTATAAATGCCTTCGGCTCACTGACTTCTGTTCGATTACGAATC
This sequence comes from Gammaproteobacteria bacterium, assembly GCA_002402245.1. Lineage (GTDB taxonomy): Bacteria > Pseudomonadota > Gammaproteobacteria > Nitrosococcales > Methylophagaceae. Next base: position 9,677 of record NVVP01000030.1, read on the forward strand.
AATACCGCATCGGTTTTAATCGCAGTTAAACATTGTCCAAGCTCATCATGTAATTCACGCGCTAAATGCCGGCGTTCAGCTTCTTGCACATCGGTCATATGCTGCGCTAATAAGCGTGTTTCTTTTAATTGGTTTTCTGCCGCTTCCGCTTGTTTATGTTCGGTAATATCTCTTAATGTACAAATCACCCCTCGCACAACATTATTAATATCCAACAAAGGCACCGTTGAAAACAAAATAGCTGTTTCCTTATTACTCTGTTGAGCTATGCCCGTTTCTAAATTTTCTACGGCTTCGCATTGTTCCAGCACTTCAATAATACGCAAGCGGGGACCAATAAACTCTAGCGATGAAAGCTGCTTTCCTAATAGTGCTGGAGTTTGATACTGAAATAAGCGTTCTGCGGCCGAATTACAAAATGTAATATAGCCGGCATGATCAAGCGATAAAATCGCATCACCTGACTGTTTAACTAATACCGCTAAGCGCCGATTTTCTTCAGTGCTAACTTCGAGTGCTTGGCCCATGCTATTAAATGATTGGCTAATAACATCCATTTCTCTTAAAGAAAATCTCGGCAAACGTAAATGTAAGTCTCCCCGTTCAAAGCCGGATAATGCCGCTACAATATCCTCTAAAGGCTGAAGTAACTTACCCACTCCCCAATAAAGAATAATGCCTACAAATATAAAGATAGTGAAGCCCAATATAAGAATGCTGCGAATATCTAACCAACGTTCACTAATTTCTTGCAGTGGTGCCGCATAAATAACCATATGCCCTTGGCCAAACCGCTTCATTAACGGTTTTACTTTGGGTAACAGTAAATTAACAAACCAATCAGGCGGAATACCGTTATTTCCTGCTTTAGGTTCACCTTCAAATACCAAACCTTCATCATCAAACAATAGAATATGTAGGCTACGAATTTCACTTAAGGCGACGACCAATTCCTGTAGATGATGATATACGCCCTCATCTCTATCAAGCGTTCTTCCCGTTAGCGATACGGTAATTAACTGGGCGGCCGCACTCATGGTTTCTTCCATGTCAGCCTTCACCGAATCACGCGCATTTGATACCAGAACAAACATGCCAGCTAATAAAGACAGCAGTAATAGCATGGAAAAGAACAAATTAACTTTTATCTTAAGACTCATCTAACGTTTGTTTCCGCTACACCTTTGGCACCTAAATTATCGACCCAACGAATAGAAATAGTATCCCCTAACTCGCCTCCCACCAATTGAAATGAAAAATAAGGGTTTTTCGATGTTGCAGTACCGCATTTAATTGAGAACACCTCTTGCTCATTCCGCCAGCAACGAATGTCTTGAATGAACTCTGCAGCAATCAATTCATCTGCAGCATTCTTTGCTCGACCGGTGTGCATAGGATGAGAAAGCAATACTCTAACAACGGTATAGTCTTTTTTTAGTTTGGCACGAATGCGATCTTTTGATGGTAAGCCCATTTTAACCACAGCCTCCGATATCAACTTCAACAAAGCGTGAGGTTTTATAAAGCTTTCCTTCAGCACGCACCACCGCAATAACCAAAGAATCCTCTCTAATTTTAATCATACTTTTCAACGGTAATTGCACCACTGGCGTTAACTCCATACTCATCGCTAAAGGAAATGGGTTTTTTTCAACTAATATATAAACACGCTCAATATTAGTTAATTTACTTTCAATTTGAAAAGGAACAGTAGCGCCATTAACGGCATAACTAGGCGGCGAACCTATTTTAAACTTAACTAATGATTCATCTACCTCATCAACATCACCCACCAATGCTAATAACGCATCTTCCACAGACTCAGCTTCAAAAGCACCTTTAGGCCAATGCGCCAATAAACGCTGTGGTAACAACAATCCACTTGCAGCCACCAAGGCCAAGGTTGAAGCGGAAATAGTCGCTTTTAATACTTTTCGGCGTTGTTGATTTAATTCATCATTCATTACAATTCTTCTGCCTGTGCCAACCTAAGTTCAATATTGCGTAAACGTGCACTAATTTTTGCTAATTGAAACTCATCATTTAGAGCAAAATCTGCGGCAATACGCAATTGATCTGCCGCTAACTCTAATCGTCCCAACGTATAATAATATTCTGCTAGCCAACCGTGTGACTGACTTTTCTCACCTAAGTCTCTTTTAGCCTGAGCTAAAAATTGATACAAGCGACTAGAAGGTGAACCTAAGTCTAACTGTTTGAGTAATAATTTTTCAGCTTGTTTGGGCAAGTTAGCACGTAATNAGGCCTGAACTTGATTCAATGTTAATGCTTGATCGTTAGGATAAATCCTTTGCGCCTTTTGATAAATCAATAATGCTGATGATAAATGGCCTAACTCAATTTCAATTTTAGCTAAGGCTAACTGATAACTCAATCGTGATTCATCTTGGTCTATTAATGGCTGTAACACAGCCCTTGCCTGGGTGTAATTACCCATTTCAGCTAATGCCAGACTATAACCATACTTGGCAGCTAATGTGTTTAAGTGGCGGCCTGTTTTAAGCACATCAGCATAATATTGCGTCAACTGATTTAAATCAGTTGCAGCCATAACGCGTAATTTTTCACGGATTAAATAAAATTGTAAGGTATCACTCGGTTGCCTTTTTAAAGGATAAGTAACTGCACGGCCCCGGGCATCAGCAATACGTGAAGTAGTAACCGGATGCGTACGTAAAAATTCAGGCACTGCATTACCGGTATAAAACCGACTGGTTTGCTGTAAGCGTTCAAAAAACTTARGCATGGCCATCGCATCAAAGCCTGAGCGTACCAAGGTATGCATGCCTAGGTTATCAGCTTCGGCTTCATGGGTTCGAGTAAAGTTAAGCTGTGCCTGCACACCACCAGCCTGAACAGCCATTATCGCTGCTGAGCCTATAGAAGGATCGGCCGCGGTTAATAATGCCGCAGCCACCATCGCAATGGTCATCGGTATACTCATATTTTGTGCGCGTTCAAAGCTACGTAATAAATGACGTTGGGTAACGTGAGCAATCTCATGTGCTAATACAGATGCCACCTCGTCCTCACTCTCACTAGTAAGTATCAGTCCGCTGTTCATACCAATATAGCCACCCGGTGCAGCAAAGGCATTCACTGTCGTATCTGGCACCATAAAGAAGGTAAAAGGCAATTGAGGCCCATCACTATTTGCGACTAAGCGATAACCTAATTCTTGAATATAAGAGTTCACCTCAGGATCATCAATAAGGTCAACCGATTGTCTTAATCGCCAATAAAATCCTTGACCAATCTGTTGCTCTTGCTGTGGTGAAATTAATGCTCCAGCACTATCGCCAATTTCAGGCAAGGCGATCTCTTTTGCCTTAACCATTAATAATGGAAAGATCAGTAACACTAAGGTAAAAATTAAACTTATTTTTTTCATATTACCGAATAGACAATGAATTTAGAAGATGGTTGCAAACAAGACAAAAAGGCTATTTAAGTTTATTATTGTATAATTATATACAACCTCTAACCGGAAATAACCATGTCCAATTTTGATGTAGAACTTGATACCAGTGGCCTAAACTGCCCTCTTCCCGTGCTTAAAGCACGTAAAGYWWTATYWSMMWTKYYTGYKKGSYWRYGGKWASAYMTTMWWRWRAYWRWTSWARRWGSYKMMMAAGRWATYMCTGSMTTTWYMRWARWGMSCGGKAWKCCWSKWWTTKMWAYYGGTAAAAAAGAAGACAAACTGTTCTTTATCTTAGAGAAAGGAGCTGAATAATGGCTAAAAAACTAGCAATCATTGCCAGCAAAGGCACACTCGATGGTGCTTACCCTCCTTTTTTATTAGCATCTACCGCAGTTGCACTAGGCTTTGAAGTTAAAGTGTTTTTTACCTTTTATGGTTTACAACTACTTAATAAAGACCTAAACCTAAAAGTATCTCCATTGGGTAACCCTGCAATGCCCATGCCTGTGCCCGTCCCTAGCATTGTGCAAATTATTCCTGGTCTCGAATGGTTTGCCACCTGGATGATGAAGCGAAAACTCAAACAAAAAGGCGTTGCTAGCGTAGCAGAACTGCGTGATATTTGTGTTGAATCAGGCGTCGACCTCATTGCCTGCCAAATGACCGTTGACCTATTTGATTTTAATCCAGATGACTTTATTGATGGTATCAGTACTGGCGGAGCCGCCACCTACCTTGAATTTGCTGGTGATGCAGACGTAACACTTTATATCTAAATAAAATCATGGTGCCCCCGACGCGATTCGAACGCATGACCTTCCCCTTAGGAGGGGGACGCTCTATCCAGCTGAGCTACAGGGGCTATAGTGAGAGCGAATTATACCAGCTATAAATATGACTACCCAGTTGAAATTGTTAAATCGGTGACATTAAAGCAAATAAGCCGTGATGAAGTTAATCATCACGGCTTATTTTTACAACTGCTATCACCACATCCTCAGAATAATGACTATTCTTTGATTAGACTAGTTAGCCATATTCCATACATGTGACCGTGTGAGCCAAACACCATCAGAATTCTGCTCAATCACTGTCATGATAACGCCACCGAAGCTAATAGCTTCCTGCTTATCATTAACGCCTTCTGCTCTCCATTTGCCAAGTTGCACAATCTGCTTTTTATCACGATATACCTCAAGTGTTTCAATCGTATGATTATGAACACCGTTATCAATAAAGCTTTTAAAAAGACCGCTAATTTGTTCTTGGCCCACAAGCACTTCACCATTACCAGGAGAAAGCGTTGCATTTTCAGTATAAAGCGTTGCTAACTTCATGCTATCACCACTGTTGAAGGTGGCATTCCACTTACTATTTACAGTCTGCAGTATTTTTTCAGCACTTTCATCGCTTGCCATTGCAGACCCCACCGTTCCGCCAATGATAAAACTACACAAAGTAAGTGTTGATAATAATTTTTTCATAATTTTAATTCCTAAATTTGTTGATTCAATATAGGCATCAACAATAATAAATATATTGATAACTACCTTCATAATTAACCAATTAGTTAGCCAGCTAACTAATTGGTTAAAACTACTTAAACACGCCGCTGTTATTTTGTAATTTTGTAAGCATTGAGGTTAGCAACCCGCCTTGTTCATTGGATAAAACTGACATTAAATCTCCCACCCGACGATAATATTCTGGCATCACTTCATCAAGCTTAGATTGGCCTGATGCTGTGAGCTTAATGTGAAACTTGCGTCTATCGTCAACACCAGTGACTCTGATCACTAATGCTTCTTTAACCAAACCATCAATTAGACCGGTCATCGTTGCTCTTGATACTCCTGCTTTTTCTGCAAGCGATGAAGGTGTCGACATTAAATCTTGTTCACGCATTAAAAGTATCAGCACCCACCATCTACCCTGTAACAGTCCGTAGCTATCTAGAAAATTATCAAGTACTGATGATAGATCTGAGCCGACCCTCAATAGAGTCAGGAATTGTATGACTCGCTCAATATCAGCATCAGGATACCTTTTCGCAAACTTAGAAAGGATTTTAGAGTCAGGTAGGTCTTTTAATTGCAACATAACCGCATTATAGTTAGCCGCCTAACTAATTGTCAAYSAGTTAATATTACATATCTGCTTRGNGAGCCTTAATCTTAAATYCRGAAACAAGWARAAAAGCCGTAATAMAYTWAATTATTACGGCTYTWWWWGRRNNTCTAAATAACTTANTTTAATAGCTTAAAATTCAAGRCATATTTTGCCRAAATGCTTATTMGTTTCCTGATAYTCAAATGCTTTAACCATYTCATCCAGTGAAAAYACTTTATCTATTACTGGYTTCATTTGATTAACTTCAATMGCTTTAATCATATCCTGCTGCTGAGAACGRCTGCCTACCAATACACCTTGMAGYCTCACTTGTTGTATAAATGCTTTAACAATATTAATTTCACATGTTTGGCCAGATAAAATCCCRATTAGAGAAATTTGCCCGCCTACTCTTACAGCAGCTAACGAYTGCTCTAATGTTTGCCCRCCMCCAATTTCAACTACATGGTCGACACCCACRCCACCATTYARTTCTTTTGCCAACTCGCCCCAGTTSGGTTCATCTTTATAGTTAATAACATGATCKGCYCCCATGTCTTTCAAGCGTTGTAATTTGTGMKCACTTGAAGARGTAGCAATRACTTTAGCGCCSACCATTTTTGCAAACTGCAAAGCAAAAATAGATACRCCACCAGTRCCTTGYAATAAAACACTCTCRCCCGCCTTAATCGTATTAAAGCACATCAACGCACGCCAAGCRGTTAGCGCAGCCGTGGTCAATGTTGAAGCCTCTACATGTGACCAACCTTCAGGGGCTTTAGTAAATGAAGTTACTGACGAGGTAACATATTCACGAGCATAACCATCGACTCCATCTCCGGGTACAGAAGAAAATCCATCAACAATAGGCTCACCTTTTAACCATGTAGGGAAAAAGGTACTCACAACTCGGTCACCAAGCTTAAACTCTGTCACATTTTCACCCAAATCAATCACCTCCCCAGCACCATCAGCCATAGGGATCCTTTTTTCCGATGGCGGCCAAAGCCCTTTCACTACCGCATAATCATGATAATTCAATGAATTAGCWTGAAGCCTTATGGTTATTTCATTTGGGTTAGGTTTATTTACTTTAAGCATCTCAGTAGTAACCGAGTTAAAGCCTCCCTGCGTATTTACAAATATTGTCTTATTTTCCATTAGTATTCCTTTGCATGATTAAACGTATTGTGAGAAATATAACATTAAGGTTACAATAGTCAACCAGTTAACTTTTTGTAACCTAGAATCATGAATAAAGAATGTTATGAACCCTGCCCAGTTGAAAGAGGCATGCGTATTATTGGCCACAAATGGACGGGGTCTATTTTATGGCATCTAAAAGACCAACCAATGCGCTTTAATGAAATATCCAGACAGCTTGCTGGCGCCAGTAAAAAAGTGATTGCTGAACGCTTAAAAGCAATGGAGGCAAATAAGCTCATTATAAGAACAGTTATTTCAACCAAACCTATTGCAGTAAGTTACGCGATAGATAAAAAAGGGATCAATGCACTGTCAATTCTTGAAGAACTCAAAAAATGGACCATTGAAAATGATCTGTAATAGAAATTCAGGACAATACTTCTACTTTAGATCCCATCAGTAACTCTACTCATCTGAGCCATGAGGATAATAGCTGCCGATAAATGTTCTGCTCTAATTAAAAAAAAGCGGTAGTGAACTCAATCACTACCGCTTTTTTGTTGAATAGTTTAAGTATTAAATCTACGCGGCTATGTTTTTCGCTTTACGACGCAAGCCCATAAAGCCTAATAATGCAGGTGCAAACATGAAGAGAGCTGCTGGCACAGGTACCGCTGATGGTGCCAGAACAAATCTAGCTTCACCAGTTATACCGGCGGACGTCCACATTTCTAACTCTCCAAATGTAAACAACACATTATCCATAAGGCTTTCTGCTGTCGGAAAACTCGCTGCAGGACTAGAGAAAAAATCCTTATCATAAGCGGTTAGTCCAGTTAAGTATAAAAAATTTATAGCACCAGTAGTAGCATTGACAAAGGATGTCTGTGTAGTAAAGCTCACCCAATCGTAAGATTTTAAAGGGTCAAGTCCACTTGCGACTAGTGCATTCACGCCCTCACTATCTAAAACGATTATGTCTTCTAACAAATCATCACTACTATTATCAATCAATTGAATACTAAAGCCATTACCATCAAATATGGAGTTAGTTCCAGAAAGACTATAGCCCGGTTTGCCATTTGTAAGATATGTAGTAACTGTAGTACCCACTGAAGGGTTATAGCTAGCTTGTATCAGTCCCGATAAATCAGTCTCATACGTCCATGTAGCAGGTGCTGACTGACCGAGTAAACCAGAAAGTTCTCCTGTTGCAGTTTGCCATGTTCCATTCACCGTAAATGAAGTTGAAGCAGCCATCGCATTGTTAGATAAGGCGACTAAAGATAATAAGCCAAAAGCCAAAACTTTTTTCATACATTTCCTTCCGTTAAGTTTTGCAGCTCAGCCATCTTATTACTCAAGACCTGTAACTTTCCGTCCTTGGTTCACACCAAGTTTGGCAGTCATATTTAAGCATAAAATATAACATGTATGGACGAGCTAGTTCAACAACTGTTTACATCTTACAATCAATAACTTAACCAATGATGTACGCCATTTATTTTATACCTACAACGTAGGGTTATTAAGCAGTATTAACTGTCCTAAAAACAATGTATTTTATATTGAACAATTAATCGATTACTCGCCATAACTTATTTATACCTACACATTTAAGCGACAGTAGAAGATCAAAGGAACGCTATAAAATTACAACACATTTAAGGTTCAGCAGTTGTTTCACGCCTAAACTAAAAAGGCTCCTTAAGTAAGGAGCCTTTTTATATGCATAATGAAGATATCTTCAGGGTTACGTTACTATTTTGGCTGCTCTACGACGTAAACCCATAAAACCTAATAATGCAGGCGCAAGCAAGAATAATGCAGCAGGAACCGGCACTTCACTTATTGATTGGCTAACCACTAAATTAGCAAAGGTATCACCAAATACAACATCAAAATTAAAGCCTGTAAATGTCGGCATAATAATGCTATCGAAACTACCCATAATGCTGGCAAAGGTTAAGAAGTTAAATGTACCTAACTCAATGGTGCTACCAGTAAAGTCAAAACTTAATGTGCCACCCAATGTAGCAAGGCCTGAAATAGCGAGCAAATCAATACTAGTTTCGTTAAATTCAATACCTAATACACCAAACGCACCTTGAGTGTAATCACCATTAATCGTCAGCGTATCAATGGAGTTACCCGGCGCAAGGTAAGCAAGGTTATTAACATCAGTACCCTTGACAGTAACATCACTATTAATCACACCATTACCCATTAATACACCACCATTAATAGCTACACTTGCTTGAGTCATAACTCCATTATTAATAGTGGTGCCTGCCGTTTGTATATACTTTCCAGTACCACTAATAATGCCATTATTAGTCAATACTCCGCCGAGGTTGTTGGTCATCTTGCCAAAGTTTTTTAGTGTACCATCAGCATTATTGTTCAGCATTCCAGCGTTATCTAGCGTACCGCTACGACGAGTGGCCAGTGTGCCAGAGTTACTTATAGTACCGCCATCACTGTTAGTCAGCGTGCCATAGTTCCGTAGCGTACTACCATCATTGTTGGTTAATGTGCCTGAGTTATCTAGTGTAGCGTCAAACTTGTTAACCAGCGTGCCAGAGTTAGTTAGCTTTTTAGTATTAGTTAGTGTGCCACCAGAGTTATTAGTTAGTGTGCCTGAGTTATTTAGCGTTTTAGTATTAGTTAGTGTGCCGCCAGACTGATTCCATAGCGTGCCTGAGTTCGTTAGCATGCCAGAGTTAGTTAACGTTTTAGTGTTAGTTAGTGTGCCTGAGTTCGTTAGCCAGCCATAGTTAGTTAGCGTTTTAGAATTAGTTAGTGTGCCACGATAGTTAGTTAGCGAGCCAGAATTAGTTAGCGTGCCAGAATTAGTTAGCGTTTTAGTATTAGTTAGTATGCTGCCAGAGTTATTCTCTATCGTGCCAAGGTTAGTTAGCGTGCCAGAGTTAGTTAACATTTTAGTATTAGTTAGTGTGCTGCCAGAGTTATTCCATAACGTGCCTGAGTTCGTTAGCGAGCTTGAGTTCGTTAGCGTGCCCGAGTTCGTTAGCGTTCCACTATTGTTATTGGTCAGCATGCCATAGTTTTTTAACGTACCAGAGTTCGTTAGCGTTCTAGAATTAGTTAGCGAGCCTGAGTTCGTTAGCGTTCTACCATTGTTATTGGTCAGCGTGCCATAGTTTTTTAACGTACCAGAGTTCGTTAGCGCGCCAGAGTTAGTTAGCGTTTTAGTATTAGTTAGTGTGCTGCCAGAGTTATTCCATAACGTGCCTGAGTTCGTTAGCGTGCCTGAGTTCGTTAGCGTGCCTGAGTTCGTTAGCGAGCCTGAGTTCGTTAGCGAGCCTGAGTTCGTTAGCGTTCTACCATTGTTATTGGTCAGCGTGCCATAGTTTTTTAACGTACCAGAGTTCGTTAGCGTGCCTAAGTTCGTTAGCGTTCCACCATTGTTATTGGTCAGCGTGCCATAGTTTTTTAACGTACCAGAGTTCATTAGCGTTCTAGAATTAGTTAGCATGCCTGAGTTAGTTAGCGTTTTACCATTGTTATTGGTCAGCGTGCCATAGTTTTCTAACTTGCCCCTGTTAATCAAGTTAGAAGTATCGTTTTTAAACGACTTTCCATTTAAAACCTGGTTATTTCCAGTTATAGTTAAACTACTAGCCGAGAACGCATAATAATCAGAAGACTTTCCACTTAAAGAGTGGTCTCCATTTAACGTGGCGGCATTAGCTGAAAAAGCGCCCAATAAGCCCATGCTCATCACTACTATTTTCACCGCAATTGCGGTGTTGAAATGGCTAAACATAATGTTCCTTTACTAAAAATATTATAGTTCAGCCACCTGAGGCTTCAGGTCTGTAACTTTCCGTGCCCGGTTCACACCGAGGTCGGCAGTCGTAAATGCGGATGAAATATAGCACACGACCAAGCTATAAACAATAGCCTTATCACTTATAAATTCAACTCATTAGCTTTTTAAATGCACTCCAGAAAACCCAATTATAAACATGACATTAATGTGATTATAAAATCTAATCTCTATGCACAAATAAAAGGCTTCGCCAATTCATTGAGCGTTAATTCATTATCGTGATTTAACCATTTAAACTAAAAAAGGCACCTTGCGATTAAGGTGCCTTTTTATCTAAAACTAAACCTATTATTTAACGTTACGTTATTGTATTTCTTGCTTTCCGACGTATACCAATCAAACCCAATAGTGCAGGAGCAAACAAAAATGCTGCGGCAGGAATAGGAATCGCAGATAAAGAAACCTTATCAAGGCTACCGCCATAACTATCATTTCTTCCTACGGCTCGAAATCCTAAGGTATCGAGTCCGGTACCATAAACAATATATTCGAAAATAGTCCAGTCATGACTACTGCCACCTTGAGCGGTTACAGTATCAACTCGCCTTCCATTCCACAAAACTTTGATCTTATTAGAATTACTGGCAACATTGATTCGTGGAGAGTAGGCAAATGAAAGTAAATAAGCTTGGCCAAGGCCGGTGGTGAAGTTTTGATAAATGCCACTATTTGAATGTGAATCGAGCTCGACAAATTGAGAACCATCGTAAGCTGTACCCGCTACATTATCTCGAACTTCTACTCCACTTCCACTCGTGCTCCAGCCATTAATAGCTTGATGCACACTCCATGATCCAGCTGCAATATCAGGGTTTTCAAAAGACCCGTTAACTACCAAGTTAATACCTGCAGCATTAAGTTGTGTTGATAGCGCTAATAATAGCGAAGCTATAAATAATCCCGTTTTCATAATCTTCTCCTTAAGAATATATAACGTTGTTCACCTTAAATTGTAAACCTAAGGTTTTTCCCAATCTTTATTACAGTCCATTTTAACAAGCTATCGGCAAAAAGAAATTGTACTTTAGTACTAGTTACCGATTTAAACATGTTACACCTCTTTTAATTTAGAGATAAACTAGGCTTATGAATTATAAAAATAGTTATTTAAAGTTTTACCTTACTTTTATATTGATAAGTAGTTTATCTGCCTGTTCGTCTATTCCATCATCATCCCAACGGCAGAGTACATTCCATCAACTGACTTCAACTAACGGCTGGAAAACAAGCTTAATTCACACGCAAGAGTTTGATTTAATGACTGCCCACTCAGTAGTTATTGCTGATACAGAGTTACTCACTATTTATATAGAAGGTGATGGTTTAGCGTGGCTGAATAAACATACTGTTTCCAGTGACCCTACTCCGATTAATCCCCTCGCACTTAGATTATCATTGAACCATGCTGGAGCTAATGCGGCCTATTTAGCTCGACCATGCCAATTCACTGGTGGAATTAATGCTCGAGGGTGTAATCAGCATATATGGACTGATAGTCGATTTTCTAATTCTGTTATTTCCTCTAGTTCAGTCGCTATTGATACTCTAAAAAAGGAATTTAATGCTACTAAGCTAAGGTTAATAGGTTTTTCTGGTGGTGCTGCGGTGGCAGCTTTATTAGTGGCTAGGCGTGATGATGTTAGTGAATTAATTACTGTTGCAGGCAACCTTGATCACTTCGCATGGACACAACATCATAAAATAAGCCCGTTAACACGCTCACTTAACCCCGTTGATTACTTACCCTCACTAGCTAAAGTGAAACAGTTTCATTTTGTGGGTAGTAAAGACACAGTGATGCCATCTTTTTTGGCTCAACAATTTGTCGACAAATTACCAGCTAATTCCCCTGCCCATGTATTTGTAATTCAACAACAAACGCATAGCTGTTGCTGGCAGGAAGTATGGCCTGAGTTACTCTCTACGCACCTAGATAATTAGCCACGACATAGCAATGACAAACATACAGGCCTATATGCTGATAATAGCGTAAAATATTAGCCATAAATATCCACCAAGGAAATAGCTTACAACATGGTTAAACGTGCAGTATTACTAGCTAACTTAGGGTCACCTGATAACACCGATGTGCAAAGTGTACGTCGGTACCTTAATCAATTTTTAATGGATCCTTACGTGATCCAATTGCCTTGGTTATTTCGCCGCTTATTGGTTAGTTTATTTGTATTACCTTCTCGTCCCAAAGATTCGGCCGAAGCTTATAAAAGTGTTTGGCTTGATGAAGGTTCACCGTTAATTGTTTTTTCCAACCGTTTGCAACAGGCATTACAAGAACAAGTAAGCATTCCTGTGGCGATGGCGATGCGTTATGGCAAACCTAGTATTGAACAACAGATCATAAAGCTTACTGAAGATAACGATCTTGATGAATTGGTTTTTATTCCCCTTTACCCTCATTTTGCAGAAAGCACCGTCACTACCTCGATCGAGCAAGTTAAAAAGGTAATCACCCAACATAAGTTAGCAATAAAATTAACGGTTATCCCTCCTTTTTATCAGCAACAAGATTACATTATGGCCTTAGTGAATAGTGCACAGCCTTTCCTTGAGCAACCTTATGACCATATTTTATTCAGCTATCACGGTTTACCTGAATCGCATATTACTAAGCTAGATAAATCAGGTAATCACTGCTTAAAAAATGGCTCATGTTGTAGCCAGTCTCATCAAGCTAATAGTACTTGCTACCACCATCAAGTGATGCGAACGACACAGTGTTTCGTTAGACAGGCTGGAATCGATAAAAACAATTACTCAGTCGCCTTTCAATCACGAATTGGACGAGCAAAATGGTTGCAACCTAATACTGAAGATACCCTAAGAGAATTAGCTGAAAAAGGCGTGAAAAATATACTGGTTATTTGCCCAGCATTTGTAACAGATTGCTTAGAAACACTAGAAGAAATTGCCATTCGAGGACAACAAGTATTTCAGCAAGCAGGGGGAGAGAAGTTAACCTTAATCCCGTGTTTAAATGATCATCCTGATTGGGTTAAGGTGTTAGCTTCTTGGTCTGAATAAGTTGCTATTACACTCGGCCTAATAAAGGCTGACGCACTACCTGACTAGAGTATTCACCACCTGGACCATACGATGTAGGGTGGCTTTCACGACCACGTAATAGGTTCATTGCACGTTGTAAGTGTTGACGGTTTACATTAACAATACCGCCATTGATTTGATTATGTGTTTTACATGCTTTGGCGATGATTTTTAATGAGCTTACAATATTGGTCAGCCCTGTTGCATTCTGACCTGTTTGGTTTTCAATAAAAGCTTCTAAACCTTCTTTTCCTGAAGAAAAGCCTTCTGAAGCAAGTACCATCTCACGCTGGCGGCCTAATTTTTCTAACTTAACCACTAAAGGCTGTTTTTTCGCCGTTGAGGCATCAATCATAGCTGAATCAGATTTAGTTAATGCATCACGCTCGCCTTCTAGTAAAGACAATAGCTGCATTGCCGTTTCTTTTTCAGCGATTAAGATGCTGCGCATTTGTTGGAAAGAGGTCATAGCCATTTTTAATACCTTCCTTACAGATTACGTTCAAAATCAATCATGCTGCTAGCCAAGGCTTCAGCATCAACATGATAACTGCCATCTTCGATAGCGGCTCGTAATGCTGAGACGCGATCACTATTCACAATAGGCGTGGCATCCAGCATATCTTGTATTGATTGCAGCTCTGTTGCAGCACTGGTTAAGCTCACACTATCAGTAGTAACCGCTGCACTGGTGCTAGTACTCGATTCACTTTTACTTTCTTCACGTGCAGTGATTTTCTTAGCCGCAGCATTCACTGCGAGCTGATCTGTATTTTTAATATTGGTTATATCTGACATAACACCCTTCCTTAAACTTAGCCTCTGGCTGATCTATCGGCCACATTGATAAAAACTTGAGTTTTATCACCTATTTTTTAACGAATAAAACTACATCGACACATAAACAATCCCTGCCGCATTCACAACGCCTTCAACAATTCGTTTTGAAGAACTATTTTTCACCTTAACTCGCTGACCTAAACTAGCATCTTCTAATGCTGTACCGCTCATTTTTACTTGCATTGAGCCCGCTTGAGCTACCAACATAATATGCTCACCTCGGCGAATAATCTTCGGCGCTCGCACACTGCGTTTTTTTATAATTCGTCCAACGCCAATCGTTGATATCGACTCTTGACCGACTAGTGATTTGATCGAAGAAAAATAACCTTGGCGTAAACTGCTAATATCCCACGGTTTCAATGCAATATCTTCAGCAGTAATCAGTTGATTAGCAGTCAAGGTTTTGACTACCACGACAACGTGCTTAAATACTTTTACTTTAACCGGCACATACACTGTCCATGCCACAGGAGATAGGCAGCTCACCCCAATAGTCTGATTACCTAAACCCGAATTAACCACCTTACTAAACACATTTAAAGATGATTCACAGGCTTGTAGGCGCAGCCGAGAGTCCAAGCTGTTCATAGCCACTTGTGGATTATCATACTGTGCTTGAGCATTGTCTAAAGCATATTCATAAGCGGCTTGTTCAATGCTACTAACAGACTGTAATGTACCTGCCGAGAGCGATAAGCTCATCAGCATGCAGCAAAACAGAGTCATTATTTTTATACTATTCGTCATCATTTCTCACCTAATCTCTGTCATTTATCTGACAGAAAAACTAATATGATTAGGGTAAAAGCAACAACTGTGCCCAATTAATAATGGAAGATAAGAATCTTATGTTAACTGACATAAAAAAGGCTCCTTGAAGGAGCCTTTTTTAGCATATCGAGCTTAACTATCTAAGAGCCAAAGCCACCCGTCATATCAACAGGCATTGGTATTACCTTTTCAATTTCGGTCACTACATCGGCTCTAGCACGCATTAAATTAGTTCCGATAAAACCACCAAAACGATATACCCACGGTGATAATTCTTTATTGAGTGCAAGCACTTCTTGTTCGACCTGTTCAGCCGTTTTTAACATGCCTGATGCCTGAATATCATTAGGTACACGAGGTAATGCTGAATTATATTGTTCAGCTTTAAATGTTGAGTTATACAATCCTTTATCATTATCAAACGAGGTACTAACCACCATTTTCAATCCATCAAAAGTGATAAATTCGGCTTTAACCACTTCAGCGCCGTCTCGAGAAAACTCATCTCTCGGCTGAACATCTTCCATTCGTAATTGAAATAATGTACCGGCAATGTCATAACCTAATAGGTCATATTTATAAACCGTTTTTTCGCGTTCTGTTGGCGTACCAAACTTATCTTTTTTGCCTAGATTAATGAGCGTCACTCTCTGGCCATTTGGTTGAATAATATTCACCTGAACAATACGTTCACGGGCAATATTAATCACCTCACTATCAATCCAGTTAAGCATCAAAGGCGTAAGGTTAAGGTAGCCTTCAGCTAACCATGATTCTTTCTCTGCAACGCGTCGCACGTAAAACTGTCTCGCCCCCCCCGTTTGACCAAGCTCACGCTCACGGCCCAAGATGAAACCAGCAAACTGCTCGTCGCCATTAGACAATGTTAATTGAATAGACTGGCCGCCATCATCCGTACCTTCAACACCTAAAATAGGATATTGTTCCGCCTTAGCTGTTTTACGCTCTAATATTTTAGCGTCAGATAAATCAATCAAAGCACGTTTAACCAAATTAAAATCAGCAGGAAAATTCCAACGCTCTTTAATTAACCAATCTTCGCCACTCTTAATTAAGGTAAAGTCATCTTGATTACTTTTTATGTGAATCGTATCAATATTACTTAATTGTGATTTCAGCTCAGGGAATAGTAATCCTTCATCATCACTATTGCTGCTAGGGCGTTGAATAGTCATTAACATCAGCGCCACCATAATGGCAGTCACGATCAATAAAATAGTCAGGCTATTTAGTTTTTTCATTTTAAAATATCTCTATTTGATACTGTTTAGTCGTTATAGTTTACGGCCATGAGTGCGCTTACGAACACGTAACCAGCCGGTAAATATAGCTATTAATGCAACTAACAATGGTACGAGACCAATATTAAAGAATTTTAGTTTAGTATCCAGTAAATCAATATCTTTACGTAGATTACCTTTAACTTCGCGTAATTGCTTTTCTGTTCGACTCTTCATTATTTGAAGTTCAGCAATCTCATCCTGCTGCTCTTGATTGAAAAGTTGTTCACCACTGCCACTACGCTCAGTCTGCATTCTAGCAATACGCTGATCTGTTTCTTTTAAGATCTTCTCTAATTCACGTTCTTTAGTTCGATAGGTCTTTTCAGCTTGTCGCTGAAGGTCTAATACCAAATCAAATGGGCGTGAAAAATCAGCACGTGAACGTACACTAATTAAGCCTTTAGTGCCTGACATATCATCAATTGCATTAATTAAGAAATCGATATTATTCGACGTATGGTAAGCAATTTGTTCACCATAAAACTCTTGTAATTGCACCCAGAATCTATCTTGCAGCATATCCACATCCGCGATAGCAATCACATCAATATCTTGCTTAGCTTTATCGAGGTGACCTGATAATTTATACGTTTTACCATTTTTATCAGTCACGCCATTAGGAAAGATAGAGTTCACCGGGCCATTAACTCTTATCGCAATAGGATAGCTTAATGACCCTGCTTGATACTTGGTTAATAACGCCATCGGATCATTACGGAATTGCACCACCCGTTTATCCACCAGCATGGCTTCATTACTTGATGAAATTAACGGCGTTATCGTAGTAGAGCCATCTTCGCTGGGTATAAAGTAACCCGGTGTAGCCATTTCTATTTTTTTCAACTGACTGGTGATAGCCTGCTCATCATTTAATTGATCAGCTGGAATACCATGCCATAGTACATAATCAATCGCTTGATTATTAGTCGCGGCGCCAAAGTTTACTTTAATTGCCGTTTTACGATCAGCCACTACATCAGCGGGTGCTCGTTGGAATCCCCACTCTTTAAATAAACCTGCCATATTCGAACTACGTGAATACACCATAGCGGCCATTGGATTATCAGGATCTTTTTCAGGAATATCACTTTCAGAATACGGATCAACAAAGGTAATCAACTTACCGCCACGCAATACAAACTGTTCAATCGCATAAAGTGCAATATCAGAAAGTTCTTTTGGATGCACCACCATCAACACATCAATACTCGATGGAATTCGACGCACATCTATTGGTAGAGTCGTAACATTAAATAATTGACGTAACTCAGCCATCACAGCCCAAGGTTTCGCACCATCACCGGTTGGTGACTCACCTTTTAAAGGATCATACTCTTCACCATCGATAGCTAAAGGTGTAATCAAGCCGACTAATTTTTTCTCTGAACTCGATAATTTATAAATTAACTTGGTTAAGTCATATTCAAGCACATCTTGTTTTTCAGGTTGAAACAACGCGATGCTTTCAATGCCATCAAGTAAGTTAATGCCTGCTAAACCAAAAAATAACGGTGCAACTGAACCTTCTAATGGTACCGCTTGCAAACCATATTGTTTAGCCCGTTGCTCACTGTCAGAAAAAGGTTCAGGATTAATGATAATCAAATTAATCATGCCATTAGAAGCACGTTGATATTCTGTCAATAACTCTTCTACACGTTGAGCATATGATTTGATACTCGGTAGCTCTTGGGCCACTTGCTCTGAAAAATAAAATCGCAGTGTTAACGGCTCTTTAAGTTCCTTAATAATATTAAGTGAGCCTTCAGATAAGGTATAAAGCTTATCTTCGGTCAAATCTATTCGTGACGATTTAATATTGCCATTAATGACAATATTAAAGGATMTAAATAACAAAACAGCCAGCAGTAAACCAGCGGTCGATAATAGTTGTTTATTCATTATTCCAAAAACTCCTAATCGGCCTTACGGGCATTAACAACAATAGCATTAGCAAATAGCCACACTAAAATAACAGATGCAAAATAAGCTATATCTCGCATATCAATCACTCCTTTTGAAATCGCATCAAAATGAGTTAAGAAGCTAAACGAACTAATGACATGCACCAATTCTTGTGGAGCCCAACTACTGAAGAAATCTAATACGATGCCATAACCACTTAATACAAAAATCAAGCTGACAATTAAGCTTAAAACAAAGGCTATGACTTGGTTTTTAGTGGCGGCTGAAATACAGGCTCCAATGGCTAAAAAACCACCCGCCATTAAGAAACTACCGACAAAACCAGCGATGATCACGCCATTATCAGGATTACCTAAATAGTTAACGGTGATCCATAACGGAAAGTTCAATAACAAGGCAAAGCCAGTAAATATCCATGCTGCTAGAAACTTACCCAGCACGGCATCAAAAACAGAAATAGGCAAGGTCATCAATAATTCAATCGAACCACTTTTACGTTCTTCCGACCATAATCGCATTGAAATAGCAGGGATCAATAAAATGTAGATCCAAGGATGAATCGAAAAGAATGGGTATAAATCAGCTTCTCCACGTTCAAAAAAATCACCGACAAAGAAGGTTGAAAACCCAGTCAATAACAAGAAGCTAATAATAAATACATACGCAACGGGCGTAGCAAAGTAGCCATTAAGTTCGCGTTTCATAATGAACCAGATATTACTCATTTTCATTTAAAGCCACCTAATAAACTACTGGTTGTAATGTTACGGAATACTTCATCTAAACGCCCTTGCTCAGCATGTAAGGAATCAATTTGCCATCCCTTGTCACGGATCGCTTGTGATAACTCAATCGTCATTTGCTTGCCTTTATGAGGATAAACTCTAAAGCCTTTATCACTTGCCAAAGMCTCGACTTTAGCCACAAATGCTAATTCACTTAAAAATGCTGACACGGTGTCTTTTGCAATATCAGCAACAGATAAACTCACAGCATTATGATAACTAGACATGGCCTCTAACTCATTAGGCGTACCATTAAACTGGATACGACCATTAGCAATTACCACATTGCGGTGGCACAAGGCATGCACTTCTTCAAGAATATGAGTGGAGATAATGATGGCTTTATCATGTGCCATATCATTAATTAACTTACGCACTTCATGTTTTTGATTTGGATCTAAACCATCGGTCGGTTCATCCAAAATTAATACCGGAGGATTATGTAAAATCGCTTGAGATAAACCCACTCGACGCTTATAACCTTTAGATAATGTTTCAATTGGCTGGAACATAACATGTTTAATTTGCGCGCGTTCTGCCGCTGATGCTACCGCGTCTTTTTTAGCTTTTCCTGATAATCCACGGATATCTGCAATAAATCGCAGAAAGCTATCTGGCGTCATATCAGCATAAGCTGGCGC
>NVVP01000031.1 GCA_002402245.1 Gammaproteobacteria bacterium
AATCATCATTACTTTTTGCTTTATTCGGTTCAGCTTTATCAATGAGTGTTGCAGTAGCAGACACTCATTTGCAATTACTTGCAGGCGTTGAAGCAGGCATAGAAACCCATACATCGATGACTAAAGCAGACTTAGATAAAACTCAAATTCTTCTATCATCTCAAGCAATCGGTGCAGTTGAGTCTTGGTATAACATTGATACCACCACTCACTATGATATCTCAGTTAAAGAACACTTTAGTATCGAGCAACGTCCTTGTATTGCTTATACCTTAACGGTTAAACATGATTCAAAAACAGAGGAACAAGACCTTAGAGCATGCTTGAATTATGAAGGCCAATGGATTGCAAAATTAGTTGACCATAAGCACTAAATATAATTTTATATCGTCATAATAAAAGCCTCAGTCAAATAATGACTGGGGCTTTTTTATATCAACGAGTCAATTAGGGTGCTATTGCAGTAAATACCGCCCGTCTGGGTGCTGGATGGCCTTCTATTGTTTTAGTTTTATCATCAGGGTCAAGAAAGTCAGTTAATGATTCAAAGGTCATCCATTGCGTTGAGCGTTGCTCATCTAAGCGTGTTACCTCAACATCAACACATTGCACATTTTTAAAACCACAGCGTTKTAACCASWSTWKCATGGTWTCAWCKGWWGGGAAAAACCAGACATTACGCATTTTGGCATAACGTCCCTCAGGCATTAAGACCTCACCTTGTTTACCTTCAATCACTAAGGTTTCTAGTACTAATTCACCTCCTGCTCGTAAGCAGGCTCTTAGCTCGTATAAATGGTCAATGGGTGAGCGGCGATGGTAARGTACGCCCATAGAAAACACCGTGTCAAAACAAGCTAATTTATTAGGTARGTCTTCTATACCAATGGGTAGGACATAGTGAGATGCATCACCAATAAATCGGCTCATAACGTGATATTGCATGACAAATACTAAAGTAGGATCGATACCGATAACTAGCTCAGCCTCTTCACCTAACATCCGCCAACCGTGATAACCGTTACCACCACCGATATCAAGTACTTTACGGCCTTTTAAAGGTTGAATATGAGGCAGTACACGATCCCATTTCCAATCAGAGCGCCATTCGGTATCAATGTCAATATCCAATAAGCGATACGGACCTTTTCGCCATGGATGGAATACTTTTAGCTGCTCAACTAACTGTGCTTTATCTCCTGCCGTTAAGGCCTGCTTGGCTGAAATTTCAACGTGGTCTTTAATCTCAACCGTCACTTCGCCAATCTGTGGCATAGCATCTAATGTTGTCTGCCACTGTTCCATCTTGCCATGATTACCTTCGCTGGCTAGTTTCTCAGGGATCAGTGTTTGTAATTGTTCCGCCCATGTTGCTAGGTCCATTTTCTCAAGTTGAGGATAAAGTGATTGATAAGGGTTCGTCTTCATTTAACCGCCACCAGCGAGAAAAAGTTAAAACACTGGAACCAGACATCAGTAAAGCTAAATCCGGCTTCGGTCAATCTGCTTTGATGTGCAGATAATGTTTCAGCAATCAGTACTTTTTCCAACGCTGACCGTTYTTGACTCACTTCTAAATCACTATAACCATTAGAACGTTTAAAATCATGGTGTACATCAGTGTGAAAGTTTTGTCTGTCGGCACTATCAAAGGCAATTTTTTCAGATAATATCAAAACGCCACCTGGTTTTAAGCCTTGATAAATTCGCTCTATCAACAATAAACGATCAGCTAAAGGAATAAACTGTAAGGTAAAGTTCATCACCACCACAGAGGCATCTTTAATATCGACATCTTGAATATTGGCACATTGCATGGTCACGGCTACAGTCGCATCATGATCTGAATCTAATAACTGTTGGCCACGTTCAATCATTGCAGGTGAATTATCAATGGCGATAATGTCACAGTTTGGCGCTGTAATACGTTGTCGCATTGATAAGCTAACCGCACCCAATGAACAGCCTAAATCATAACAGTGGCTATCTGCTTGAGCATAACGTGCAGTTAATACCCCTATTGTTGAGATTAAGGTCGCGTAACCCGGTACTGAACGCTGAATCATATCAGGGAATACATCAACCACTCGTTCATCAAAGCTAAAGTCGATAATTTTGTCTAATGGTGAAGCATAAATATCATCCTGCTTTTTAACCATTATTGCTGCGCCTTTTTCTTCGCTACATTATTACGTAGATAAACAGGCATAGCTTGCTCAGCAGGTAATAATCGCCCTGCTTCAGCTTCTATTGTTGCCAGCTTAAGGATACTGGTAGAGTGAGGAAAATAATCAGCATGCACTGAACTCAAATTATCAGTAAAATTTTGGCTTAATATATCGTTATAGACATTCCAGCCTGTACCCACTCCTACCCAGCTTTGCTTGCTTACAGGCTTAAATTTCTCTGGCGGGCATACTTGTTCATCATCTAATAACCTTACAATGCCCTCTATACATTGAAAATGAGCTGCATATACCTCGCCCATTCGAGCATCCATGGCAACCGCAATATATTCAACATTTAACTCATCTGCTGCATGCTGTGCGACCGCGGCTAATGATGAAATAGGAATCACCGGAATTTCTCTTGCAAAGGCAATACCTTGAGTAACACCCACGCCTACTCGTACACCAGTAAATGAGCCCGGGCCACGACCAAATGCTAATGCATCAACATCAGAGATAGAAGCTCCAGCCTGCTTAAACACATCATCCATCATGCCTAAAATAAGATCCGAGTGTCCTCGTGAGGTTATTTCGCTTTTTTTATAGACTTGCCCTTGAAAAATCAACGCAGTGGAACAATATTCAGTGCAGGTATCTAACGCTAGAATGTTCATATTTTTTAATAAGGTCATATTGCTGTAACAAGTGCCTAGTATAATTTATAACCATCAACACATTAAGGAGAAATAATGATGAATTATCTTATCGATATTATTATGGATGTAACGTTTTTAGTTCGTGAGCTAATCAAGCTCAGTTATGTCGTTATAACATCCCCATTTGCTATTGCCGCTGCCGGCTTATTATTCTTGGGAAATAGCCATAGTATTTAACTACAAAAAATTGAAAACACCGCCCATTCTACTCTAGGGCGGCGTGTTTATCTTTAACGGCGGCGTCTCTTGGCCGGTTTCGACTTAGCACTATTTGATCTGACATGCTGTGTTGCAAATGATTTTCCCGCCTTGTTATGACTACTATAACGGACGCGCTTACCTTCGCCTTTATCTCCCGTACCAGCTGGTTGCCAAGTAGGAATTAAGTGTTTTTTACCGTTCCCAATTAAATCGGCTCGGCCCATCTTTTGTAATGCTTCACGTAACATCGGCCAATTTTCAGGATCGTGATAACGTAAGAAGGCTTTATGTAGGCGTCTTACTTTAATGCCTTTAGGCACAGTAATATCTCCGCCTCGACGTTTTACTTTACTCAGGGTATTTTTACCTGAATGGTACATCGCCGCTGCAGCTGACATAGGGGAGGGTAAATAAGCCTGAACCTGATCCGCTCTAAAGCCATTTTTCTTCAGCCATATTGCTAGATTCATCATATCTTTATCATTGGTACCTGGATGGGCAGCAATAAAATAAGGAATAAGATATTGTTCTTTACCTGCTTCTTTAGAGTATTTATCAAACATGGCTTTAAAGGCATCATAAGTTCCGATGCCCGGCTTCATCATTTGGTCTAATGGGCCTTCTTCGGTATGCTCTGGTGCGATTTTCAAATAACCGCCTACATGATGCGTCACTAATTCTTTAACGTACTCAGGTGATAACACCGCAAGGTCATAACGCAAGCCCGATGCAATGAGTATTTTCTTAATGCCTGGTAAAGCTCGAGCCCGTTTATAAAGATTAATTAATGGCGTGTGGTCAGTACCTAAGTTTTTACAAATACTAGGGTACACACACGATAAGCGGCGACAGCTTTCTTCAATCTTCTTATCATTACAGGCAAGACGATACATATTGGCTGTTGGGCCACCCAAATCTGAAATAACACCGGTAAAACCTGGTGCCGTATCACGAATGGCTTCCACTTCTCTAATAATTGAATCTTCAGAACGACTTTGAATAATGCGGCCTTCATGTTCGGTAATTGAACAGAATGTACAACCACCAAAACAGCCTCGCATGATATTAACTGAGAAACGAATCATTTCAAAAGCAGGAATATTCTTATCACCATATTGCTTATGCGGTACGCGGCTATAAGGTAAGTCAAATACCCCATCCATTTCTTCTGTTGTTAATGGAATCGGTGGCGGGTTAAGCCAAACATCACGTTCGCCATGCTGCTGAACTAAAGCAAAGGCATTACCAGGATTAGTTTCTAAATGTAATATGCGTGAGGTATGAGCATAAAGGACCTTATCATCCTTAACCATTTGATAAGCCGGTAAGCGTACGACGGTATGCTTTTTATCTTTAATTTCAGCACGTTTGAAATGAATAACTTGAGCGCCATCAGCCATTTTGTCTTTTGGCTTTTCTTCATCACACGATGCCGCCGTTTTCATTTGGTAAGGATCCATAGGAGGATTCAACTTACCTGGAGTATCTACGCTAGTTGAATCTTTCTCCCACCAGCCTTCACGATGGCCATGTTTGATCACCACTGCTGTACCACGAATATCAATGATGTCTTTCACATCTTCATTGCGTGCTAAACGGTGGGCAATTTCAACGACTTGTCGCTCACCATTACCGAATACCAGAATATCTGCTTTTGAATCCATGATCACTGAGCGACGTACTTTCTCAGACCAATAATCATAATGAGCAATTCGACGTAAACTAGCTTCGATACCACCAATAATAATCGGCACGCCTTTATAGGCTTCGCGACAACGTTGGCTATAAGGCACAACACAGCGATCAGGGCGCTTGCCCCCCTCACCATCGGCTGTATAAGCATCATTGGTTCTAATGCGACGATCAGAGGTATAGCGATTCACCATCGAATCCATATTACCGCCGGTCACACCAAAAAATAAATTCGGCTTACCTAATTGTCTAAAATCATCCGCACTTAACCAATCAGGTTGAGAAATAATACCGACTCGAAAACCTTGTGATTCTAATAGGCGGCCGATTAATGCCATGCCAAAACTAGGATGATCAATATAAGCATCACCTGTTACTAAAATAATGTCACAGGAATCCCAGCCCAGTACATCCATTTCTTCGCGAGACATGGGTAACTCGGGGGCGATGCCAAAACGATGGGCCCAAAATTTACGATTTGAAAAAAGTTCAGCTGCTGCAGCCATGATGTATCACTTACTATCCGGTTAGTATAACCACCCATTCTACCAAACAACTGTTAGTAAGCGAAAAATCTAATCAATAATATGTATTTGGGTATTGGTATCAATGTAACGGCTTAAAACTTCTATTTCATGGTTGCGCATTGCAATACAGCCTTTTGTCCAATCTGCTATTTGGTGAATTTCAATTTTATCTTGTGTTTCATGGCCAATACCATGAATGCCAATCGCTCCACCTAATGCTGTATTTTGCGGTGGTAATTTGCCATTATGATGGGCCGCTATAATGGCGCGAAACTCATCCCTATCAATTAACTTTTCTTTTAATGCTCGTGTTGCATCATTTACATTAGGGTAATTCAATTGAATAAATAAGTGGAAACGGTCACTCGTTCGTACATCACTAATTTTATAACTTCCTTTCGGGGTTGTATGATCGCCTGAACGTAACTTTGCTTTTTTACCTCCGCTACCAAAAGCTACCTTAAAAGTCTGTAATACCACACCTTCTTTTTTGACAATTAACTGATGTTTTGAACGTAAAATAAGCAATTCAACTTGATCATTCGCATTAACAAGACTTGTGGTAGCTATCAGCACAAATCCTATAATTAAACTTACTATTTTTTTCATACTGTATTTAACTTCCCCATACGACCACTACTTTTTAAGTCGCTGTAATGACCTTATTATTTTTCTTGGCGTAGAACCACGCGGCTAAGCTTAACACGCAATAAATACCGAAAATAAAATATAACTGTTCTATCTGATGAGTCGCTTCATAATAAATAATTAACCCCGTGGCAATAGTAAGACCTAGCATTGCAATACACGTCATCCACAAGGATGATTGCGTTTTTTGGTGAATCGTATAGTTGGCATAAGTAATAATCAGTGAAACCACTAAAAACGTCACACTACTAAATTCAAGAATCATTTCAAGATCAGCAATCACTACTAATAAAATAGCCAAACACGCTAGGATTACCATCGCCGCAGTGGGAATGGTATTCGATCTTTTAGCTAAAAATGGGGGAAAGTAACCTTCTTTAGCAATTACACTCATTTGCCTAGAGGCTCCAAATACCGTGGCACTAATAGCACTACTGGTGGCTAATAATGCACCGATAATAATTAAATCCGAGCCCCAATGGCCCAATGTTTTCTCTGCTCCTGCTGCCAAGGCATATTCTTTATTTTCTATAATGTCATTAAAAGGTATGGCGAGAATAGCACCCAAAGAAATAACCACATAGATCAATACAGCAATGAATAATGCTGAATAAATCGCTTTAGGGATGTTCGTTTCAGGCTTGTCCATTTCATTAACGGCATTAATTACTAATTGAAATCCTTCATAAGCCACAAAGGTAAGTGACGATACGATCAATATGGCAAGAAAAGGAGTCTCTTGTTCAGCCTTAAAAAGAACCGGCAAACTAGTCTGGCTATGATTAATCAATACAAATGAAATAATGACCAAAATAATCAATTTGGTATACACCATTAGATCTTCAATCTTCCCCATTCCCTTTACACTCCAGATATTGATCAGGGTGAAGAGCGTAATAATTCCCGCAGCCACCAGCTTTCTTATCCATTCATTATCAGCAAACTCAAAACTACTAATGGCATAAGATGAAAAGGTATAGGCATAAAGTGCGACGGTACTGATATAACCAAAAATAACCCACCAGCCAACCAGTGATGCAGCTAAAGGAGAATGAGGGAATGTCCTTTTTACAAAGGAGTAACTCGCGCCTTCATCTTGGTAATATACGCCTAGTTTTATATACGAATAAGCAGCTAAATAAGCCAGCACTCCACCAATAATAATAGCCACAGGGGTAAAGACACCAATCATCTCAACCGAAATACCTAAGATGGTAAAGATTCCTCCACCGACCATGCCGCCTAGGGCAATGGCAATTAATTCAACCACGCCTAATGTTGAGTGACGTTTCCGATGAATTTTATCATTCATTATTTCAGCTATATCCTTAACGTAATTATGAAAATAAACGACTAATAAATGAATGATTTTGCTTGGTTAACTGTTGCAACGATTTAGCTAACGCTATATTTAAAAAGCCATCTTGTTGATTAACTAAATCCCTTAATTTCTTTAATGATGCTGTTGTCACTGTGCGCTTAGTTGCAAAAGCAATCACATTACCTCGATCTTTCACCGGAAGGATCATGCTACGGCCATCAAAACTTTGGTTAATACGAGACATCGTCTGGGTGAATAATGGCCGGTCACTGCCCCATAAATTGATACTCATCACCCCTTCTGGCAACAAAAGTCCGGCACAGGCATCAAAAAAAGCCTGAACACCTACACTCGCAGCCATACCGATATGATCGTAGGCATCCACCAACAACATGTCATATTCAGTCTCACCTTGGTAGTACTGGTTTTGAACAAATAAATAGCCATCACCTACATGCACATTAAGCCGAGGATCATCCTTAGGTACATCAAAAAAACGATAGGCTACATCAACTACATCTTGCCGGTATTCAATGACATCAATATGACAGTCAGGAAAATGGTGCAAAATAAATTTAACTAAGGAACCGCCACCTAAGCCGACCACTAATACTTTTTGGGGTTTAGGATTAAATAATAAAGAGGCCATCATACATTGGGTATAGCCTAACTCTAATGTATAAGGCCGGCTAAGCAACATGCTGCTCTGACGAGGAAAGGTACCAAAATGTAATGAGCGAGTATCGCCTAAATCAACCACTTCGATCACACCATCATCAGATTGAGCTTGATGTACAACCACACCATCATAGTAAAGTTTCATCTATTAATTATCTTCTTTCTCTATGAACTTTTTACGTAACCAACCACTTACCGTCGAGGTTAGAGTTGCTTCTAGCCCAGAAAAAACATGGTTAGCACCAATAATCCGGCGTACTTCATAACGTGTATTATTAAGTCGTTTCATTGCTGTTTTTCTATGTTTAACGGCAGCCGGAACAGAATTGAGGTCTTGCGAACCAAAAATATCTAATATTGGAAAATTCATTACATCAAATTTTTCATTTTTAGACTCAGTTGTTACCCCAATAAGGATTAAAGCCGATACAGGGGTAGTTATTTCGTCTAATAATTCAATTGCCATATTACCGCCTGTGCCATGGCCGATAAATATAATCGTCTCAATGTCTTTTGCCGTTAATAATGCGACAGCAGATTCAATTCGTTGTTTGTTAGATACCGGCGGTAATTCTGCTTGTTCAGCTTCATCGGTAGAGTCTTCTTTTTCATCCTTACCTTCATCGCTGGTTTCAGTATCTGCTTTAGGTTTATCTTCATTGTCTTCGGGCTTAACCTCAGCTTCAGGCTCTGCGGCGGCTTCATCAGTATTAGCAGACTCCTCATCAGTAACTTCTGTAGGTTCTGCCGTTGAACTATCATTTTCTGGTAGACCGGATAAAAAGATACTTACTTGCTGTGGATAATCCAACGCTAGGCTTAAGGTTGACCAGCCATAATCAGGCAAGGCATTACGCAGTGGCGTGATTACCCCATAGCTCTCAAGTTGTTCACCTTGGTCATGAATAAATACAATTGCACCATAACGTTCACCTAATGTTTCTTCTATATAGGTAGCTTCAATTTCTTGGCCAGCAACAGTAAGAGTTTGAAAGCCTTTTATCAATTGGGCTGGTTGACGCAACATGATACCCGTCGAGTCTTCAGCCTCCACTTGCTCAGCTACCTGCTCGTTCGTCTCCTCAACATCGTCACCTTCTGCCGAAAAGACCATCGGTGAAAATAACACCGCGATTAAATAGAGTGATATAGATTGAAATCTTGCCACGGACTTTTCCTCAAATATAATTTACAGATATTAACTACAGTATAATTCAGCTAGTGATATTTACAAAAGCTGAAAAAAACCACAATCTACGGTAAAATAGTCGGCTTTAACAGTGTATGCAGCACATTAACCTAAAATTGAAGAGAGAAAATACTCATGGCTACATTTAAAATGGCTCCATCAATCCTTTCTGCTGACTTTGCCCGCCTAGGTGAAGAAGTAGATAATGTACTAGCCTCAGGTGCCGACATTGTGCATTTTGACGTGATGGATAATCACTATGTACCTAACTTAACCATTGGTCCATTGGTATGTGATGCATTAAGAAAACACGGCGTTACTCATGAAATCGACGTACATTTGATGGTTAAACCTGTTGACCGTATTATTCCGGATTTCGCTAAAGCCGGCGCAACTTATATTACCTTCCACCCTGAAGCATCAGATCATATTGACCGTACTCTACAATTGATTAAAGCGGAAGGTTGTAAAGCGGGCTTAGTTTTCAATCCTGCCACATCATTATCGCTTGCTGAGCATGTTTTAGATAAAGTTGACCGTATTTTATTAATGTCTGTAAACCCAGGTTTTGGTGGTCAATCATTCATTCCTCATACATTAGAAAAATTACGCCAAGCACGTAAAATGATTGATGAAAGTGGTTATGACATTGATTTACAAATTGATGGCGGCGTTAAAGTAAACAATATCCGTGAAATTGCTGAAGCTGGCGCACGTACATTCGTAGCGGGTTCTGCATTATTTGGCGGTAAGAATCCAAATGATCCTAATATCTACGACACAGTGATGGCTGAATTTCGTGCTGAATTAGCTAAAGCTAACGTCTAAATAATGACGACAGTTTTAAATAAGCCAGCAATGGCCTTGATAGATCTTGATGGCACGCTAGTAGATAGCGTGCCTGATTTAGCATGGTGCGTTGATGAAACCATGAAGGCATTAGATATGCCTATTCGTGGTGAAAGCAAAGTCAGAAACTGGGTAGGTAATGKTGTGCCACGTTTAATACAACGCGCACTGATTGACCAGTTAGACGGTGAAGCCGATGCAGACTTATACGCTAAAGCAGAGCCTATATTCATGGCGCTGTATGCAGATAATGCAAGCAAGCGTAGTCAACTCTACCCTGCTGTCATTGAAGGTTTAACCTGGTTGCAACAACAAGGTATTCGCCTCGGTTGCGTCACCAATAAAGATGAACAGTTTACCCTGACTATTTTGAATGATCTCGGTCTACGTGATTTTTTCGAGATTGTAATTAGTGGTGATACCTTGCCACTTAAGAAACCTGATCCAGCGCCGCTATTACACGGTGCTAAATTCTTTGATATTAAACCTGAAAATGCCATGATGATTGGTGACTCAGTAAGTGATGTTAAAGCGGCACGTGCTGCAGGATTTTCTATTCTGTGTATGAGTTATGGTTACAATCACGGTGTTGATATTCATACCGCTAACCCTGACCGTGTCATTGACTCTTTTGCCGAACTTGCTGATGTAATCGTAGGAAGTGCAGATTAAAACATGAACCAAGCTGAATTTGACCTCCTAGCCGAGCAAGGCTATAACCGTATTCCCGTTGCCCGTGAAGTCTTAGCTGACTTAGATACGCCATTAAGTACGTATTTAAAACTGGCGGATGCACCCTATTCTTATCTTTTAGAATCAGTGCAAGGCGGGGATAAATGGGGTCGATATTCTATAATTGGCCTACCTTGTGAGACTGTTGTTCGCATTACTGGCTACGATGTTGAAGTCAAACATAATGGCGAAGTCATCGAGCAAGCACAGGTTGATGATCCACTTGAATGGGTAGATGCATTCAAATCTCGCTATAAAGTACCTGACCTAGATAATCTGCCACGCTTTAATGGCGGCTTAGTCGGTTACTTTGGCTATGATACCGTCCGCTATATCGAACCACGTTTGGGTAAAAGCCCCAACCCAGATACCTTAGGCACGCCTGATATTTTATTAATGGTGTCCAATGATTTAATCGTTTTTGATAATCTCAGTGGTCGTCTATTCTTAATTGTTCATGCTGATCCAGCAGAAGATAATGCCTATAAAAATGCACAAGTGAGTCTAGATACATTAACCACTCACTTACGCACCTCAACACCGCAATATAGCTCTTCAGCATCTAGTAAAACAGTTAATGAAGAAGACTTTATCTCAGGTTTTACTCATGATGGCTTTATTGATGCGGTAGAAAAAGCCAAACAATACATTACCGATGGCGACATTATGCAAGTCGTATTGTCACAACGGTTATCAATTCCTTTTTCAGCACAACCGATGGATTTATACCGCGCTTTACGTACCTTAAACCCTTCTCCTTATATGTATTACCTCAATTTGGAAGAATTCCATATTGTAGGGTCTTCACCAGAAATCTTGGTTCGTTTAGAAGATGATGAAGTGACGGTAAGACCGATTGCCGGCACCCGTCCTCGTGGTGAAACGGAAGAAGAAGATCTCGCGTTAGAAAAAGACTTATTATCAGATCCTAAAGAATTAGCAGAACATTTAATGTTAATTGATTTAGGCCGTAATGATGCCGGTCGTGTCAGCCAAATTGGCACCGTTAAACTCACCGCTAAAATGATTGTTGAACGTTACTCTCATGTGATGCACATTGTGTCTAATGTTACCGGTAAAGTGTTACCTGATATGAGCTGTATTGATGCATTACGCGCCACCTTCCCTGCAGGTACAGTTAGTGGTGCAGCAAAAGTACGCGCAATGGAAATCATTGATGAATTAGAACCTGTTAAGCGTGGCATTTATGCTGGCTCAGTCGGTTATTTATCCTGGTCAGGTAATATGGATACTGCCATTGCTATCCGTACCGCAGTTATAAAAGATAATACCCTGCATATTCAAGCAGGCGCAGGCATTGTCTATGACTCTATTCCTGARATGGAATGGAAAGAAACAATGAATAAAGCACGTGCAGTTTTTCGTGCTGTCGCCATGGCAGAATCTGGGCTAGATATGCCCCCACATACTAAACACAAGTAGAGCTCAGTCATGTTATTAATGATCGACAATTATGATTCTTTTACCTACAACCTAGTGCAATACTTTGGCGAACTCGGTGCCGAGGTTCAAGTTCATCGTAATGACAAAATTACTATTGAAGAAATTGAAGCATTAAATCCCGATAAAATTGTTATATCCCCAGGTCCTTGTACGCCTAATGAAGCGGGTGTATCGCTAGAAGTCATCAATCATTTTTCTGGTAACAAACCTATTTTAGGCGTGTGTTTAGGTCACCAATCTATTGGCCAAGCATTTGGCGGCGACATTATTCATGCCCGTCAAATTATGCATGGTAAAACCTCGCCTATTTATCATAATGACAGCAGTGTTTTTAAGGGCCTTAATAACCCAGTTACTGCTACCCGTTACCACTCTTTAGTTATCAATAAAGAAACCTTGCCTGATTGTTTAGAAATCACCGCATGGACTCAAAATGAAGATGGCAGCATGGATGAAATCATGGGCGTTCGTCATAAAACACTGCCTATTGAAGGTGTGCAATTTCACCCAGAATCTATTTTGACCGAGCAAGGTCATGATTTATTAAAAAACTTTGTAGACCGTTAAGGCGTAGCCATGAATTTATCTAGCGCGATTAAAACCGTTATTGCTCGACAAGATTTATCCTCGGATGACATGTCTGCGGTTATGCAACAAATCATGACCGGCCAAGCAACACCCGCTCAAATTGGTGGTTTCTTAGTCGGCTTACAAATGAAAGGCGAAACCGTTACTGAAATTGCCTCGGCAGCTAAAGTGATGCGAAGCCTCGCGACTCCCGTTGATATTTCCGGTAAACATATTGTTGATACCTGTGGAACCGGCGGTGATGGTGCCAGTACCTTTAATGTCTCGACTGCCAGTGCCTTTGTAGTCGCGGCTGCGGGTGCTAAAGTGGCTAAGCATGGTAATCGTTCTATTAGTAGTAGTTCGGGTAGTGCCGATGTATTAGAAGCCGCTGGCGTTAATCTAGATATTAGTCCAGAACACGTTAAACACTGTGTTGATACATTAGGCATTGGCTTTATGTTTGCCCAAAAACATCATGGTGCAATGAAATTTGCTATCGGCCCTCGTCGTGAAATGGCTGTACGCACTATTTTTAATCTACTCGGCCCGTTAACTAACCCCGCCCAAGCACCTAATCAAGTACTCGGTGTATTTGATAAGCAATGGGTTGAACCGATGGCTCACGTATTGCAAGAGTTGGGCAGCCAACATGTGCTGGTAGTACATGCTGATGATGGCTTAGATGAAATAAGCATTGGCTCTAGCAGCTGTGTTGCTGAACTCAAAAATGGTGTTATCTCAACGTATACTATTCAGCCTGAAGACTTTGGCCTACAACGTTCTGATATCAGTAAATTATCGGTTAATAATGCTCAACAAAGCTTGGCCATTATTAACGCTATTTTTGCAGGAGAAGCCAGTGCAGCACGCGATATAGTAGTATTAAATGCAGGCGCAGCTATTTATGCAGCCGATCTTGTTGATACGCTTGCACAAGGTATTCAACGTGCCCAAACAGTAATTGATAGTGGTCAGGCACAAGTAAAACTAGATGCTCTGATTACCCTTAGTAATAATTTATAAAAAGAACCTGATAATGGCTGATACACCTGATATTCTGAAAAAAATCATTCAACGTAAATTTGAAGAAATTGAAGAACGCCAAGCGAAGGTTTCTTTACAACAACTTGTTGAGGTCGCTGAAAAAGCAGATCAACCTAGAGGTTTTGTTGCCGCTATTGAAGCTAAGATAAACTCGGGTAAAGCGGCGGTGATTGCTGAAATTAAAAAAGCATCACCTAGCAAAGGTTTATTACGCGAAAACTTTCATCCTGCTGAAATTGCTCAAAGTTATGAGCAACACGGCGCAGCATGTTTATCAGTATTAACTGATCATGATTTTTTTCAAGGCCATGAGTTTTATTTACAAGAGGCTCGCGCAGCGTGTTCACTGCCTGTTATTCGTAAAGACTTTATCGTTGATCCGTATCAAGTATTTGAAGCTCGGGCGATTAGTGCCGATGCCATCTTATTAATTGTTTCGGCACTCAATGATAAGCAGCTATTAGAATTAAGTGATCTGGCCATGCAGTTAGATATGGATGTATTAGTTGAAGTGCATAATTTAGAAGAACTTGAACGCGCACTGATCTTAAACTTACCGCTTATTGGTATAAATAACCGTAATCTAAGTACATTTGAAACCAGTCTTGATACCACACTGGATTTACTGGGTCGCATTCCAGAAAATCATACTGTCATTACCGAAAGTGGTATTCACACACCTAAAGACGTCGCCTTAATGCGTGAACACTATGTAAATGGTTTTCTAGTAGGAGAAGCTTTTATGCGTGCTGATAACCCAGGGGAAAAACTAAGTGAGTTATTTCTCTAGCTCTTTATTTGCACGTGTTTCGCCATCATATAAAACTAAGGTTTTACCCTGAGCCCAAATGAATCCTTCGGCCTGAAGGTCTTTTAATACTCGGCCAGCCATTTCACGTGAACAGCCGACCATTCGGCTAATTTCTTGGCGAGTCACTTTGATCTGCATACCATCAGGATGCTTCATCGCATCGGGTTGGCTACATAATTCAATTAATGCTGATTTAATTCGACCCGCTACATCTAAAAAGGCTAAGTCACTTGCTTTTCTTGTAGTTGATAATAAACGTTTTGCCATATGTTCGGCAATATACTGCAGCAAGGTGGGATAACATTCTTTTAATTGAGTTTGAGACAATGCTTTAATTTGAGCATAGCTAATTTCTTCTGTTCTGCAATCTGTTCTAGCGCGAACCGTTACACCACGATTATGAGCTACAGCATTAGAAAATAAGCCAATTTCACCTAAGAAATCACCTTGGTTAAGATAGGTAAGAATAAGCTCTTCGCCATCTTCGTTTTCCATCGTAACGGAAACAGAACCTTCACGTAAATAATAGAGTGTATCCGCGGCATCACCAGGGCGAATTAATATTGATTTAGCCGCATATTGCTTACTGTGACAACAATGAAAAAAATCAGCCAAACCTTTTTCAATTGCTTTGTATTTAAAATAATCCATCGTTATCCTTATAATACATACCAGCCCTTTTCGTCTTAGTCTCGTAAAAGAGAAAAGTGTACACTAATTTACAAACTAACACTGTGTTCAACAGGCAAATATGGCAAAATTAACACTATTTAATCGCTAAGAAGAGTAACTCAAAATGAAAGCACGTGTAAAGTGGGTTGAAGACGTTATGTTTGTCGGTGAATCTGGCTCTGGTCATGCTATTGTCATGGATGGTCCTGAAGAATTAGGAGGCCATGGCACAGGCATGCGTCCAATGGAATTATTATTACTTGGAATGGGTGGCTGCACCTCATTTGATATGATTCAAATGCTGACTAAAGGTCGCCAAGATATTCGAGCTTGTGTAGTTGAAATTGACAGTGAACGTAGTGAAGAGATTCCTAAAGTATTCACTAAAATTAATGTCCACTATGTTGTTACAGGAAAAAACTTAAAAGAAGCGCAAGTTAAGCGTGCAGTTGAACTTTCTACCCAAAAATATTGCTCGGCATCGATCATGTTAGGACAGACTGCGGAAATAACTCATGATTATGAAATCATCGAAGTAGACTAAACTAAAACTTATTACTATTCCCTATTATCAACTTTTTCAGAACACTATGATCCTATGAACGCATACATTTATAAAAGCAGTAAAAAAGACGAACTTTATCTTTATATAGATACTAAAGATGACTTTTCTAAAGTGCCACAAGCGCTTTATGACTCAATGGGTAAAGAACCTATTTTTGTTATGGAAGTAGAACTCTCAGCTGAACGAAAATTGGCACGTGAAAATGTTAATACAGTGATGAAAAACTTACAGTCACAAGGTTTCCATGTGCAAGCCCCTCCTCCTATTGCTAGTGTAATTAACTTTAAAGAACCGGCTAAATATAAACATTAATCGTGCTTACTATCTCCCTCTCTATTGCGATTCCTGATGGTGAAATTGAGCTTTCAGCTATTCGCTCGCAAGGCGCTGGCGGCCAAAATGTGAATAAAGTGTCTTCTGCCATTCACCTTCGCTTTAATATAAAGACCTCTTCTTTGCCTGAGTTTTATAAAGAACGTTTATTGAATATTAAGGATCGGCGTATCAATAAAGAAGGGGTTATAGTTATTAAAGCCCAGCAACATCGTACCCAAGAAAAAAATCGGGCTGATGCGTTAGCCCGCTTACAAGAGCTAATTAAAAGCAGTACTCTTGTACAAAAAGTGCGCCGTGCTACTAAAGCGACGCGAGGTTCACAAAGAAAACGCAKGGATAGTAAGACATTAAGAGGTAAAACTAAATCCTTACGCGGTAAGGTATTTGACTGATGAAGTTAAAACTTATTTTAGTTTCATGTTTCATCTTTTTGTGTCCGCTAACCTCTATGGCTAATCCAGATATAGAGGCTATTGCAGAGCTAAAAGGTGCCGGATTATTATTGATCGATAGCCAAGGAAAGCAGTTACTTTCAGTTAATGCCCAAACACTGTTTATTCCAGCATCAACTACTAAATTAATAACTGCATGGCTGGCCTTATCTCATTGGGGCGAAGACCACCGTTTCATTACCGACTTCTACTTAGATAGTCCCAATAAAACACTCTGGGTCAAAGGTAGTGGCGATCCTTTTCTTGTCTCTGAAGAGCTAGTACTGATTGCTAACAATCTCAAAGCTTTAGGCCTCAACAATATCAACACCATTGCTTTAGATAGCAGTCAATTTCAACGTAATCTTATCTCACCAGGCGCAGGTAACAGTGCCAATCCTTATGATGCAATTCCCACCGCAATTGCTGCCAACTTCAATACGCTTAATCTTAAAAGAGTTAAGGGGCGATTACTGTCAGCTGAAAAGCAAACGCCACTGACACCATTAGCCAATCAGTTTGCCAAACAGCACTCCCTCACCGCTAAAAAACTACGTATTAATTCAGGCCAGTCATCACAGCAAAGTGAACGTTATTTTGCCGAATTATTAGCGGCATTTTTACGTCAACAAGGGCTCGATATTGGTTCAGAGATTATATGGGGACATGCACCGACTTCTACTACACCTTATTACCGCCATAAAAACAGTAAAAACTTAGCCCAGATAGTGCGTCCCATGATGAAATACTCTAGTAACTTCATCGCTAACCAATTAGTGTTAATACTGAGTGCCGAGCACTATCAACGCCCAGCTAATTTTACTGATGTGCAACATTATATGGAGAACCAGCTATCTTCACGGCTTGGTTTTAGCCAGTTTGTATTGAAAGATGGTGCAGGACTCTCACGTGAAAACCAGCTGTCTCCCCTGCAACTGGTCAGCGTATTAGAGTCATTTCGGCCTTGGAAAGCCTTATTACCCAAACAAACGACAGGCATCTATGCTAAATCAGGTACCTTATCCAAAATCAGTACATTAGCGGGTTATGTCGTAGATGATAATAAGCAGTGGAATGCCTTTGCTTTAATGATGAAACAGTCAGTTAACCACCGAAGACGCAACCAAATCATGCGAGAGCTTGCTGATAAACACCTTTAATGTGCTTTTAACTGTTCAACTAATTTATACAGCATTTGCTGTGCTTGTTTAGGGCTCATGTCATCAGGATCAATCTCACTGATCATTTGTTCTACTTTAGACTGCTCTGCAACCTGACTGAATAAGTCTGTTTTTGTCTGGGTAGTCTGGATACCCTGCTGTTGTCGGTTTGCTTCTAATTGTGCTAATTTTATTTTAGCAGCCTGAATAACATCGGCTGGTACACCCGCCAATTTAGCCACTTGTAGACCATAACTTTGATTAGCCGCACCCTCTTTCAACTGGTGCAAAAATACCACATTATCACCATGTTCAATCGCATCTAAATGTACATTGCTCGCTTGTTGATAACGTTCAGGTATTTCAGTTAATTCAAAATAATGAGTTGCAAATAAAGTATAAGATCCTAAGTCACGCACTAACTTTTCAGCACATGCCCAAGCCAATGATAGGCCATCAAAGGTACTGGTTCCTCGGCCTATTTCATCCATTAAAACTAAACTATGTTCAGTGGCATTATTAAGGATATTGGCCGCTTCACTCATCTCAACCATAAAGGTTGAACGGCCTGACGCAAGATCATCTGACGCACCTATCCGTGTGAAAATTTGATCGACAGGGCCAATAACCGCTTGCGTTGCCGGTACATAACTACCCATATAAGCCATCAATACAATCAATGCAGCTTGTCGCATATAGGTTGATTTACCACCCATATTAGGGCCCGTAATCAATAATAAGCGTTGTTGTTGGTTAAAGACTAAATCATTCGGACAAAACTGTTGCTCAGTAGTATCTTCAACAACAGGGTGTCTACCGGCAATAATATTAATACCTGCTTGTTCACTAAAGCTCGGCGCAACATAATTTAATGTTTCTGCTCGCTCGGCTAGATTGGCCAAAACATCCAGCTCAGCTAAGGCATTAGCCGAGACTTCAAGCGCCGCTAAATCAGGCTCGACTTTGGCAAATAATGCTTCATAAAGTGATTTTTCTAATGCCAAAGCTCGTTCGTTGGCACTGAGTACTTGGTCTTCAAAGCCTTTCAACTCTGGCGTGATGTAACGCTCTGCATTTTTCAGCGTCTGCCGGCGAACATAATCAGTAGGGATTTCAATATGATGTGAACGACTAATTTCAATAAAATAACCATGCACACGGTTATAACCCACTTTTAAACTCGATACGCCCGTTCGTTCTCGTTCACGTAATTCTAAGTCTAATAAAAACTGGCTGGCATCATCACGAATATGGCGAAGTTTATCCAGATCAGCATTATAACCTATTGCGATCACACCACCGTCACGGATTAATACTGGCGGTTGTTCAATTATTGCTGACTGTAATAACTGTAATAATTCAGCAAAGGTGCCTAACTGACGATCGAGTTGATTCAAACGACTTGCATCTAGTCCCTGTATGCTTTGATGTAATTCAGGTAATAATTCTAGAGTATTACGTAATTGCATAAAGTCACGTGGACGTGCTGTTTTTAACGCGATTCGAGCCACTACTCGCTCTATATCCCCGAGTTTTTTCAGGCTGGTTTGCACGTCCTCAATTAATTGCTGCTTAATAAAGGTTTCAATCACCTGCTGGCGTTGCAATAACACATGATGATCACGTAATGGCCTTAATAGCCACCGTCTTAATAAACGTGATCCCATTGGGGTAAATGTCTTATCTAGCTTGGCTAATAAGGTGTGGTCCCTTTCGCCTGATAGATTAGTCTCTAATTCTAAGTTACGCCGAGACTGGGGATCGAGTCGAATACTGTCACTGGCTTTTTCTAGTTGAATATTACGAATATGAGGCAATGCAGTTCGATGTGTTTCTTGAGCATAATTTAATAATGCACCGGCGGCATTAATGGCTAAGGCTAAACCATCACAGCCAAAGCCTTTTAAATCTTGAGTATTAAAATGTTCACAAACTCGACGACGTGCCGAGTCATGTTCAAAGTGCCAAGGCGGCAGACTCTTAATCTGTTTATCAAATTCAGTAAATACAGATAAGTCTTGCTCGGCTAATAAAATCTCTGCTGCTTGCAGACGGGCTAATTCAGATTGCATATCAGTTAATGAATCTAATTCACTCACGGTGAAACGGCCACTACTCAGTTCAACAGTCGCTAGACCAAAACGACCTTTATCACAGGAAATAGCAATTAATAAGTTATCATTACGACTATCTAATAATGCTTCTTCGGTGATGGTACCTGGCGTTAGTATGCGCACCACTTGGCGCTCAACCGGGCCTTTACTGGCATTAGGCTCACCCATTTGCTCACAAATCGCAACTGACTCGCCTAATTTAATTAGGCGCGATAAATAATTATCCGCTGCATGATAAGGAATGCCCGCCATCGGGATAGGCGCACCGTTGCTATTACCGCGCGCCGTTAAGGTAATATCCAATAACTCAGCTGCTTTATGTGCGTCCTCATAGAACATTTCATAGAAATCCCCCATACGATAAAATAATAAATAATCGGGGTTTTCAGCTTTTAAACGCAGATATTGCTGCATCATTGGGGTATGATTTTGTTTTTTACTCATCCATATAGTGTATCTCATGCAAACAGTTTCTGATGATGAACTTCAACAATTAACACTTGATATGTCCTATCTGCTGCGGCAGAAACGCTGGCAGTTAAGCAGTTCGGAATCATGCACAGGAGGCTGGCTAGCTAAGTGCTGTACCGACCTTGAAGGCAGTTCTGCTTGGTTTGAACGAGGATTTGTTAGTTATAGTAATCAATCAAAACACGACTTATTAGCGGTTAAACAAGCCACTCTGGATCAGTTTGGCGCAGTCAGTGAAGCCACCGTAATAGAAATGGTTCAAGGTGCCTTAAATCACTCTCAAGCAGATATCAGTGTGGCCATTACAGGAATTGCAGGCCCAACCGGAGGAACAGTTGATAAGCCCGTGGGTACAGTCTGGTTTGCATGGACAAGTCAGTATGCAAAAGTTCACACTCGCTGCCATCATTTATCAGGCGATAGAGACCAAGTTCGACGTCAAGCCGTGGCAATCGCAGTCATAGGTATTGCAGAATATATCGAAGCCACTAAATGAATTTAATTCATTATTAATCCTTTCCTGACTATATTTAAGCCCGAAACACACTAATTAAACCATTAAAATCAATGTCATATAGAAATTATATTTAAACGTGTATTTTAAGACCCCCCTATATTCAAGCAGCTTAAGTTAATGACCAAACCGCTATGCTTAATGTCGTTATATTTCAATCAAGGTGATCACTTTATCACTATCTGATTACCGTAAAAGTAGAACTAGAGACTTACTGGTATCTATGGGATAATTGCTCGTTTATTTATATATATTTTGGATCTAATTCGATGGCGACAACAATGGATGATGGTAAGAAAAAAGCGTTAAGTGCTGCACTAGGCCAAATAGAAAAGCAATTTGGTAAAGGCGCAGTCATGCGCTTGGGTGACTCAGCTGCTGCACGTGATATTGATATTGTTTCAACAGGATCAATTGGGCTTGATGTCGCATTGGGCATAGGTGGCTTACCTCGTGGCCGTGTCGTCGAAATTTATGGTCCAGAATCATCAGGCAAAACGACATTAACACTCCATGCCATTGCTGAAATGCAGAAAAAAGGTGGTACCGCTGCTTTTGTTGATGCCGAGCATGCACTTGATCCTCTTTACGCTCAAAAATTAGGCGTCAATATTGATGATCTTTTAGTCTCTCAACCTGATACCGGTGAACAGGCTTTAGAAATCACTGATATGTTGGTTCGCTCAGGTGCGGTAGATGTTGTGGTTATTGACTCTGTTGCCGCATTAACACCCAAAGCTGAAATTGAAGGTGAAATGGGCGCTAGTCACATGGGCCTTCAAGCACGTTTAATGTCTCAAGCAYTRCGTAAGCTTACCGCYAATATTAAACGTTCAAATACTTTGGTTATCTTTATYAACCAAATTCGTATGAAAATTGGCGTTATGTTYGGTAGCCCAGAAACGACTACAGGYGGTAATGCWCTWAAATTCTACGCCTCTGTTCGTCTTGATATCCGTCGYATTGGTGCSATYAAAAAAGGYGATGAGATTTTAGGTAATCTGACTCGAGTCAAAGTAGTTAAAAATAAAGTCGCRCCTCCTTTCAAACARGTTGARTTTGATATTCTTTATGGCCAAGGTATTTCACATGAAGGCGAGYTRATTGACTTAGGYGTRCAAGAAAAYATTGTTGAAAAAGCCGGCGCTTGGTATAGCTATAGTGGTACSCGCATTGGTCAAGGTAAAGACAATGTACGWGCYTATTTAAAAGAAAACCCTGCRATGGCTGATGARATCGAAGCTAAAATTCGTGCAATTTTATTRCCTGAACCTGRTGARRAAGCCAMAGYAAAAGACACTAAAGATGAGAAGCCTAGCGAGGCGTGAGAAAACTCTCTCTCAGAGAACGTGCRATGAATTTATTGGCACGACGAGAACATACARTAAAGGAATTAACCACTAAATTATCCAAGGSTGAGTTYGARCAGGACGACATTGAAAATGTTATTCATCAACTYASYCTAGAAAATTTACAAAGTGATCAACGTTTTGCCGAGAACTATACCTATTATCGGTCACAACGTGGATTTGGCAGCCTATGGATWAGGCAAGAATTAAGAGATCGCGGCGTGGATGCCGAACTAATTAGTCAAACTCTCGAACAAGCAGATATTGATTGGTTTTCGCTTGCAATGACGGTTCGTTGCAAACGTTTTGGCGAGCAAAGCCCTGATGATTATAAACAACGTAGTAAGCAACAACGTTTTTTGCAATCTCGAGGCTTTTCTCATGAACAAATAACTGAAAGTTTTAACACTGAAACGATATGAAAAGTAGCTCAGAGATCAGAAACCTTTTTCTACAATTTTTTAATGAAAGAGGCCATGAAATATTACCTAGTAGCCCATTAGTTCCGGCCAATGACCCGACCCTGTTATTTACCAATGCAGGCATGGTTCAATTTAAAGAACTCTTTCTAGGGCAAGAAACACGAAAATATACCCGTGCAGTCACCACTCAGCGTTGTGTTCGTGCCGGTGGTAAGCATAACGATCTAGAAAATGTAGGTTATACCGCTCGTCACCATACTTTCTTTGAGATGTTAGGTAACTTTAGTTTTGGTGATTATTTCAAACGTGAAGCGATTCAATATGCATGGGAGTTTCTGACAGAAACATTAGCCCTGCCTCCTGAAAAACTGTGGATCACCGTTTTTGAAGATGATGATGAAGCCGCCGATATCTGGATAAAAGAAATAGGCGTTGATCCTGCCCGCCTTTCACGTATTGGTGCAAAAGATAACTTCTGGTCAATGGGGGATACTGGTCCTTGTGGTCCTTGTTCTGAAATATTTTATGACCATGGTGAAGATATTGCCGGTGGCCCGCCAGGCACACCTGAAGAAGATGGCGATCGTTATATCGAAATCTGGAATCTG
Source organism: Gammaproteobacteria bacterium (assembly GCA_002402245.1). GTDB lineage: Bacteria > Pseudomonadota > Gammaproteobacteria > Nitrosococcales > Methylophagaceae. The sequence goes on from NVVP01000031.1 coordinate 23,253, forward strand.
GTCTTCATGCAATTTGATCGTGCAAAAGATGGCACATTAACGCCCTTACCTAAACCTTCTGTTGATACCGGTATGGGCCTTGAACGACTCGCTGCTATCTTGCAAGATGAACACAATAACTATGAAATCGACTTATTTAAACACTTAATTCAAGCGATTCAAAAGCTATCTGGCACCAAAGACTCTAGCAATACCTCATTACGTGTTATTGCCGATCATATTCGCTCATGTGCTTTTATGATTACTGATGGCGTGCAACCCGCAAGTGATGGTCGAGGATATGTATTACGTCGAATTATACGCAGGGCAATTCGTCATGGTCATAAATTAGGCTTAAAAGAATATTTCTTTTATAAACTGGTCGCCCCTCTCGTTAAAGAAATGGGCGAAGCGTTTCCTGAGCTAGCTAAAGCACAAGCTATCGTTGAACGTGCATTAAAACAAGAAGAAGTTCGCTTTGCTGATACCTTGGATAACGGCCTGAAAATTCTTGATAATGCTATTGAAAATATGGCTGATAAAGAGATTCCTGGTGATGTTGTATTCCAACTCTATGATACCTACGGCTTCCCTATTGATTTAACCGCTGATATCGCTCGAGAGCGTGATTTAACCTTAGATATTGCAGGTTTTGAACGCGCGATGGAAGAGCAACGTAACCGTGCTCGTTCTGCCAGCCAATTTTCAGGTGGTTTATCTGAATCAGTAACCATTGAAGGTGAAACTTCTTTTTGTGGTTATGAACACGCCTGTAACTCAGCCACCATCACTAGCATCTTATTGGATGGTCAACATATTGAGCAGTTACACCAAGGTCAGCAAGGTATTCTGGTATTAGATAACTCAGCATTTTATGCCGAGTCTGGTGGTCAAGCCGGTGACTTAGGTCAAATATCGACTGATTCTGCTAGTTTTTCTGTTAACGATACGCGTAAACAAGGCAAAGCTTTTACTCATATCGGTCAATGTGAAAATGGTAGTTTCAAAGTTGGCGATAAAGTAACCGCTCATATCGATGAAAAAAATCGTGAAGCAACCGCACTTAATCACTCTGCAACCCATTTATTACATGCGGCATTACAGCAAGTCTTAGGCGAGCATGTTGCCCAAAAAGGTTCGCTAGTTAATGCAACACGTTTACGCTTTGACTTCTCACATTTTGAACCTGTAAATGAACAGCAACTTAATCAAATAGAGCGATTAGTTAATCAACAAATCCGTCTAAACCATGATATTGAAACTAAAATAATGGACTTAGATGAAGCTAAACAATCCGGTGCAATGGCACTGTTTGGCGAAAAATATGAAGATGATGTTCGCGTATTGAGCATGGGGGATTTTTCTACTGAACTCTGTGGTGGAACCCATACACAACGCACAGGAAATATTGGCTTAATCAAGATTACATCTGAATCAGGTACCGCTTCAGGTGTCCGTCGTATTGAAGCTGTATCAGGTGAAAAAGCACTAGAATACGTTGAAAATAATGAAGCTCAATTACTCAATCTATCTAAGTTAATGAAAGCGAAGCCAGAAAACATTGAAGAAAAGGCGGCACAATTAGTTCAGCGTACTCGCCAACTAGAGAAAGAACTAGAAGCACTAAAAGGTAAATTAGCGAGTAGTGCCGGTAATGATTTAGCGGGTTCAGCTACTGATATTTCAGGTATTAAGGTGCTTGCAGTCCTCCTTGAAGGTGCMGATGCTAAAAGCTTACGCAATACCGTCGATCAACTCAAAAATAAACTCGGCTCAGCCGCTATTATCTTAGCCGCTGTTGACGCTGATAAAATTACACTTATTGCAGGTGTAACTAATGATGTTACCGATAAAATAAAAGCAGGCGAGTTAGTCGGTCATGTTGCCAGCCAAGTCGGGGGTAAAGGTGGCGGTCGACCAGATATGGCACAAGGTGGCGGCAGCCAACCAGAAAACTTAAATTCAGCACTCGACTCAGTCACAAGCTGGATAAGCTCAAAATTGGAAAAGTAATGGCTCTTATAGTACAAAAATTTGGTGGAACATCTGTCGGTACAGTAGACCGTATTCAAGAAGTCGCCAAAAAAATAATTAAACATCAACAGCAAGGTAATGACTTAGTCATCGTACTTTCTGCGATGAGTGGTGAAACAAACCGATTACTCGGCTTAGCCAATCAATTAAATGACCAACCTAAAGGTCGTGAACTTGATGTGTTGCTATCAACAGGCGAACAAGTCACTATTGCCCTACTTTGCATGGCCTTAGAACAGCAAAATGTTGAAGCCATCTCTTATACCGGTAATCAAGTTAGAATCCTCACCGATAATACCCATAATAAAGCCCGTATTATCGAGATTGATGATAAGAAAATTCGCGCTGATTTAGCCCAAGGCCGCATCGTTATTGTGGCAGGTTTTCAAGGTTGTGATGAACAAGGCAATATCACCACATTAGGTCGAGGCGGTTCAGATACGACTGCCGTCGCCTTAGCGGCAGCCCTAAAAGCAAAAGAATGCCAAATTTATACTGATGTTGATGGCGTTTATACCACTGATCCTCGCGTAGTATCAGAAGCACGTCGTTTAGATCGTCTAACCTATGAAGAAATGCTAGAAATGGCCAGCTTAGGCGCTAAAGTATTACAAATTCGCTCCGTCGAATTTGCCAGTAAATATAATGTCCCGTTACGAGTACTATCATCATTTAAAGACGGTGGTGGCACATTGATATCGGCAGAGGAACCACAAATGGAACAAGCAGTCATCTCAGGCATCGCATTCAATCGTGACGAAGCAAAATTAACCGTATTAGGTGTACCCGATCATCCAGGTGTTGCCACTCAAATTCTTGGCCCTATCGCTAGAGAAAATATCGAAGTTGATATGATTATTCAAAATACGGCTTACGATGCCACCACAGACTTTACCTTTTCAGTTCATCGTAACGACTTTCAAGCCGCACTGACTATTGTGCAAAAAACAGCAGATAAACTAGGTGCTAAAGAAGTTATCACTGACAATAAAATAGCCAAAGTATCACTTGTGGGTGTTGGCATGCGCTCTCATGCAGGTATCGCCAATACAATGTTTGAGACATTAGCGGATGAAAATATTAATATCAGTATGATTTCAACCTCTGAAATCAAGATATCAGTAGTGGTAGATGAGAAAGATCTTGATTTGGCAGTGCGTTCTCTACACACAGCATTTAAACTGGAACAATAAGTTAGCACATAGTGCCCATTGGGTTTATAATGATGCATTAAAATATAAGTCAAATGATACTTATTATTATTTTGTGAGCTACGTCACTAAGTTTATATGACATAAGCCAATATATAAGGTCATTTTTTAAAGTACTAAAAATAGGAAATAAATATGTTAATTCTCACACGTCGAGTTGGTGAAGCACTAATCATTGGGGATGATGTCGTTATTAACGTTCTAGGTGTAAAAGGCAACCAAGTTCGTATTGGAATTGATGCGCCAAAGGAAGTTTCTGTCCATCGCGAAGAAATTTATGACCGTATCCAAGCAGAAAAAGATGACGATCAAGAAATGATCGCATAAGTTACAATTAAAGCTAGCTTTATATCGTTCAGATGATATAATGGGCGGCTTGAAACGGAGAGCTGGCCGAGTGGCTGAAGGCGCACCCCTGCTAAGGGTGTATAGGCTTACCCCTATCGAGGGTTCGAATCCCTCGCTCTCCGCCAAATTTAGTTATTGCAGTAAGTATTAAAAGACTGTATAATTGATAAATTCAGCGCCCGTAGCTCAGCTGGATAGAGTACCTGGCTACGAACCAGGCGGTCACACGTTCGAATCGTGTCGGGCGCACCATAATATGTGGTACGAAATGAAACAGTTGTCATTAATTTGATAGCTGTTTTTTTTTGCCTAACTCACATGCTCCTCTATAGCTAAACTATTAAATCACATAAAGCTAAATTTCACTTCCGTTGATATATCTTCGTTCCGCATTTTTTTTTCAATATTGTGAACTTGTGATACCAGGTTTTCTTTTAAGCCAATAAGCCTCATAATTTCTTTATGAGCCTCTGCCACTTCATAATCAGTTACAAATTGCTGTTCGGAACTGATGGCTCCAAGCTCAAGTTCCATAGCTTTTTTATCTTTAAGATTCTTTGATTTTAAATTCAGATTAGTAATATTACTATCTACCACCATTAATTCAATCATTAACTGTGAATGTTCAACTTTCAGTATCTCAGACTTATTCTCAATTAACTTCTTCACATTCCTACTGCTAACATTTTGTATTTCTCGAACACTTTCTTGACTAACAGTCTCTTGAAGATAACTAGTTACGTGTTTTAAAAAAGGATTTATTTGATAAATTAATATCTCAAAATCAGTTTTTTCCTTAAATTCCTTAATCAACTCAGGCCTTGCTCCAATCGTCTTACCTTTGAAAATTTCCCACCAATCCTCTTTCTTATCATCTGTTACAAAGATTATATTTTTACCTTTAGTTTTTGCAATATCTATAATCTGATACCAAAGAATTAAATCCCCATATTTCTTCATCTTTGCAGATATAGAGTCTGAATCACTATTTTTTGAATCATCCATAAACCCAGGCGGTATTTTATCTTTATAGCGTAGCACTCCCTCTTCAGCAATACTCAATAATTCTTTACCTGAGTATGCCGGAGAAACTTTTTGTTCAAATAATTCAGAAATATCTCTTTTTATATCATCATCAGTAAGTTTTTTCCTATGTGACTCAAGGCTTAATTCAAGTTCATCATTTAATTCTGTAAAAACGGCTGTTAATTTCTGCATTGTAGCTTCTGTAACAAAAGGATGACTTCTTGTATTCTCAAGATCTTTTTTCATATTTTCAACAGATTTTTTTGTGTCCATATATGATTTTTCTTGGCTGAAAATTACACTTGTTCTATTTTCAAGGTATTCACTAGCAGCTTGATGGGGCAACCATAGAGAATTTTTTATATTGTCACTTTTTAATATATTCAGAACCTCTGACTTAGTTGTTTCGGAATATCTATATAAATTAAGCAAAATATTAGCATCAAGTACAAATATAGAATTACTCCAAATCACCTCTCTTTCTTCATCAGATTTTTTGAAATATCCCGAAAATTGAGATTTCATCGATTTAACTCCTTTTGTCCTAAATAGATAATAAAATAATACCGTACATTCAACAGATCTGACTAGCATTTATAAATAAGTAATCAATCCCCCCCACCTTCACTCTATTAATACTTAATTATGCTAACTAGAAATAAAAAACATCTCTATTAGCTTCAAAAGTTAAGGGTAAACCAAACAAAAGGGCTAGACCTGAATGCATAACTAAAAAAGACCTTCTTTAACAATATGTCTATTCGCCTTTTCAAATACACGTTCAGTCATCACGTTGAGGTTAAAAATTAAGTAACTAGTTTCACTTCCATCACTATATCTCAATGTAACCATACCATACACTGCATCTGAGTTAGGCCATTGCTCTCTGGGTACATTGTTGTGTAAATGAGGGCTAAACGCTTCATATAAAGCAGCGGCAGTAAATACGCCTTTTTTTAAAGTTTTAGCTTTATAGCCTGAACCATAATAAGTATGAGCCTCACCTGTTCGACTGACAGATATACTGTTTTGTCCATGAGGGTAGTCCATAGTGAACCTCTCAAGATCAAGATGCTCTTCTGCCCATGATATGGGTGCTATAAATATCAGCAGGGCTATTAAGAATTTCATTTATCATTTTCCTTCTGCTGAAGAAACTAAAAGTAGCAGTCTTAATCTATATTGTAAGCTCAATCTCAATTAAATATTAACTGCCGAACTAACTCTACTTGCAGGGGTATAAGATATTTTTCAGATGAATATCAGTAAAATCGGATAATCGTCTAAGCTTTAAATGAGAGCGTTGGAACCTTTCATCTTCAAATTCGCCCGAGGCTGGCACAGCAACTGTTTTA
>NVVP01000032.1 GCA_002402245.1 Gammaproteobacteria bacterium
ACAATACCTTCACAAGGGTTCACAAGTCTATATCGAAGGCCGTATCCAAACTCGTAAATGGCAAGATCAAAGCGGTCAAGATCGTTACTCAACTGAAATTGTCGGTAATGAAATGAGAATGCTAGACAGCAAAGGTGCTGGCGATAATAACGGCGGTGGTTACCAACAACAAAATGCCCCTGCACCACAAGCTCGTAATGCTGCTCCACAACCTGCATCGCCTCAAGCAGGTCCTGACTACGGTGCACCACAAGGCGGCGCTGATTATTTAGATGATGATATTCCGTTTTAAAAAATATTAAGCATTCAAATATAGTTCTAAAATTAAGCCACTGTTTACAGTGGCTTAATTGTTTCAAGGCCCTATTGATTACCACTAAAGTAGTGCATTAATTTGAGAAAACAATAAATTTTAAATAAGGACAATAGCATGGCATTTGTGAATGGAACTATGAACTAAAAGGGTGGTGAGCTTCCCCTAAAAAACTGGACACTAGCTATACATTATAAAATACAGTTTCTATTTTTAGCGTTTTTTCAGCAGATACCACTAGCCATACAAAGCATTTCTTTGTATGGTTAGATTATAGTGCTTATTTACTCCAAGCCTTTACTCGTTAATCCTGAGGAAATATTGCTAATATCATGACTCTGCTTATTACCTATTTAGTTATTTCCATTGGTGTTTCATTTATCTGTTCGGTATTAGAAGCGGTGTTGTTATCCATCACGCCCAGTTATGTTGAACACATCGCTAAGCAATCACCTAAAAAAGCTAAAACACTGGTTGAAGTAAGAGCACGACTTGATCAATCCATCTCGAGTATTCTGATAGTAAATACCTTTGCCCATACGATGGGTGCTGTGGGTGTCGGCGCTCAAGCAACACTGCTTTTTGGCCCTCGCTGGGAAACCCTTATCGCAGTATTACTCACTTTAGTTATTCTGTATTTTTCTGAAATTATTCCTAAAACTATGGGTGCCTTGTTTTGGCGACAGTTAGCGATTCCTGCTGCCCAGATTATTTATTGGCTCATCAGACTGGTGTACCCATTAATCTGGCTGTCATCGTTAATTACCAAACCGTTTCGTAATAATAAACAAGATGAAATTACCCGAGAAGAGATCATTGCCTTTGCATCATTAGGCCATAAAATGGGCTCATTAATTAGTCAGGAAAATGATTATCTGGTTAATGTATTACGGTTACGAGAAATAAAAACCGAACAAATATTAACGCCTCGTAGTGTGCTGCATAGCCTAAGTGAAGATACCTCCGTCAGTGAGGCGCTTGATTTAGAAAAAACGACACAATTTACCCGTATCCCGGTTTATAAAGACACGTTAGATAACATCACAGGCCTAGTCATTAATCGTGAATTATTAATTGCCGAACGTAAAGGTAATGCTGAAATAAGCATTCAACAGCTCTCTAAACCCATTACCCGGGTTTCTGAAAACCTACCGGTGCAACAATTATTAGATTTATTTATTAAAAAACAAGAACATTTATTTCTTGTCGAAGATGAATACGGTCAGCTGGCAGGTATTGTCACCCTCGAAGATGCCATTGAAACTATGTTAGGTAGGGAAATTGTTGATGAAACAGATACCGTCGATGATCTACAGCAATTAGCAAAAACAAACTACCGTGATCGTTTAAGACGAGATAAAGAGCAAAGCCAATAGCCTTGGGCTCTGAGTAATCCCCTCGAGATAGGGTTATTGCAGGATGAAATCCCGGTCTAGTCTATCGCGATGCCTCCACCAATACAGCTTGTCCACTAGTTCATTAAACTCACCCTTACATATAGACAAATTTTGATGCTAGAATAACAATCTAAACAATGAGTCACTCTTCTACNTAACTCTTTAAGATAATAGATATTGCCAAGTATATGACTAATATATTAACGCCTGCCATTGTCATCCTAAACAAACTAAATTATTCCCGTAAGCTATTTTTATTGGGAATAATCATCACCTTAACCATTCTTTTTCYATCCCTGTTGATTAATGAACAATTAAGACAAACTATGGCTCGGTCTGCTATTCAAGCAGAGGGTATTAACCATATTATTGCGGTTAATAATGTCATTAAACTTGTCCAACAACATCGAGGGTTATCTGCTGTAGATACTAAAGAGAGTGTGCTATTCAGCCAGCTTCAACWGAAAAAATCTCAGGAAACAGATCGTGCCTTTTATAAGCTAATGTTTAGTTTATCTCCTGATATGCCTCGGCTAACGGATATTAATAATTTAAACGAACATGCCCATGAGGATGATATCGAAGACCTTAATGTATTGTGGGAAAAAATTAAGTCCGACCACGGTCGTTATTCTCCAGAGAGTGAGTTTAATGCTCACAGTATATTGATTAAGCAGCTGCGTACTCTATTAACCATTATTGCTGACCATTATTTTCTGCTTACAGCTAATGATTTACCTTCTTATTATTTAACCAATATTTTATTACATGGCATTCCTGATACAACTGAATTTATGGCTCAAACACGGGGAATAATCGTCGCCACACTGTCTAATAAAGCATTATCTGATAGCCATTACCATAGTTTAGTTGAACTCGAAGCTCACTTAAAACAATCCACCTCGTCACTTCAACAAGATGTAATAAAAGCCAATCTTTATTCTTCTAATTTACTAGATGCTAGTTCTTATTTAGAGTTTAGTCCTGAACAATATCAATTTACCTCCCTGCTTCATGACGATATTTACAGTAAAAGCTTTAATCATGAACCCGACATTATTTGGGCAGAAATAACCCTACAAATCAATAGTCTCTATATGCTGATGGAGGATCGTATTGCTCCTGAGATTTTAAGTTTAGTTAAAGCCCGTCAGAGTGAAGCAACAATGACCTTTTACATTGCTGTTTCTGTCACTTTTTCTCTATTCTTATTAACCTTGTACTTTATGGCCGCTTTATCAAAAGCACTCATTAATAAAGTGGCTGAAATGAATCTAGCTATTACTCGCTATTCTCAAGGTGACATCAAGGTGAGAATCCCGATTAACACTCAGGATGAAATGCGAGACATAAGCCTTGCGGTCAATGAAATGGCTGAAACTATCAACCAATACCGAGCAAAATTAGATGCTGAATCTCACGCATTATTAACCTCCATTGCCAAAGAAAAACAAAGCTTAGAACAACTTGAAGAAAAGTCTTTGCAATTCATCTCCCAGCAAGACGCACTCAATCATCATGCTATTGTCAGCATTACTACTCTTGAAGGCACGATAAGCTATGTTAATGACAAGTTTATAGAGATAAGTGGTTATCCAGCCGAAGCATTAATTGGTAGTAGTCACTCTATTCTAAATTCTGGTTCTCAATCACCTGCATTTTTTAAGGACATGTCAGACACCATCAGTAGTGGCAAAGTATGGCACGGCGAAATTGCTAACAAAACAAAACAAGGTCAGTCTTATTGGGTTTCCTCATCGATTGTGCCCTACTTTGATAGGCAAGGTAAACCGACACAATATATTACTATTAGCACCGATATTAGCCATATTAAAAACCTAGAATTAAAGCAACGTGAAGCGAATGAGCTGCTTCAAGAAGAAAAAATCCATACCGAAGAAGAACGACAGAAAGCCGAGAAAGCAAATCAGGCTAAGTCTGAATTTTTATCTGCAATGAGTCATGAGTTGAAAACACCACTTAATGCTGTTTTAGGCTTTACTCAATTACTGCAAAACGATGCGCAAAACCCTCTGTCAACGGTACAAAAAGAGAGTATTTCATACATTCTTACCAGCGGTGAGCATCTATTAGAACTGGTCAATAATATATTGGAATTAGCCACCATTGAAGCAGGCAATACGGCACTTTCTGTTGAACCCTCAAAGCTATCGGATGCCGTTGATGACGCTGTCACCTTAGTATCTTCACTCGCCGAAAAATCAGCCGTTACGATTTCACTTAAATCTGAGTTTAATGTCCTGCTTGATGTAGATATAAGTAAACTTAAACACATCATTACTAATTTGTTATCAAATGCCATTAAATATAACCGAGAACAAGGCAATGTAGACGTTAAGTGTATTAATCTTGATCCTCAGACCATTAAATTTAGTGTCAGTGATACCGGTATCGGTATTTCTCCTGAAAATCATAAGAATATATTTGCCAAGTTTGATCGCCTTGACCAAGGCCTATCAACTATCTCAGGGGCGGGAATAGGCCTTGCAATCACCAAAGAGCTGGTAGAAATGATGGGCGGCCGCATCGGTTTTGATAGTGTTGAACACAAAGGTAGTACCTTCTGGTTTGAACTACCTATTTCAAAAAGCGTGGCTTCAGACATTCCTCAGAAAAATATTTTGTATATTGAAGACAATCCCGTTAACTCAAGGCTAATGTCAGCCTTTTTTAACCGTTATGATGAATATGCCCTGCACCTTGCAGGAACAGCCGAAGAAGGCTTAAATAGAGCCCTTGAGCATGACTTTGACCTTATTTTAATGGACATTCACCTACCTGAAATGAACGGTAATGAGCTCACTCAGCAACTTAGACGTTTAAATAAATACAAAGAAAGCCCGATTATTGCTGTATCAGCTGCCGCGATGGAAGATGACCTACTTTTAGCCCAAGGATTGTTCAACGCTTACCTCACCAAACCCGTGCAAATGGATGTTTTATTAGATTTAATAAAAAAATTACTTTAACTAATCCCTCAAAATAGTGTAAAAATACTCTCCAAAAATGAATCATTGTTATAACAACATCAGCTAAGGGAACCTCAATGAATCGATATTCTTTGTTACAGAGAACACAATGCTTGCCTTAAAATCTTATTTAAACTCTAGTTCAGTTATTCTATTTTCAGCCTTAGCTTATTTTATTTCAGGAAAACTAGCTCTACTTATTGCTTCCCCCCCTACCAACTCGGTTACCTTCTGGCCGGCTGCGGGTATCATGCTTGCCCTAGCTCTAACTTATGGTCGCAACGTATTTTGGGGCGTTGTTATTGGTAACTCAGCCCTGCAGTTTAGTAATTTTGGTCTGTATTTCTTAGGCGATGCTCCTTCAACATTACTGCTTGAAGCATTATTAGTTATCAACAGCCTCATTGCACTTTATATCTCATTATTTTTAATAAAGCGCTACACCTCCTATCCCAACAGCCTTATTTCAGTCAATTCAACCCTCAAATTACTTTTTTGGGGAGGCCCTGTAGCCGCAATATTTCCCGCTGTTTTTGGTTTATTTATTTTTTATTTATCAGGTATTACGCCCCCTGAATATATTATTGAAAATGGCATGACTTGGTGGTTAGGGGATAGTTTAGGCGTCATAATCATCACACCATTAGTGCTTTTATTAATTGGCCGCCCAGGTAAAATTAATCCATCGCGTAAATGGGTTGTCATCCTGCCAGTATTAGCCACATTATCCTTTGCCTTATGGTTATTTAACAATGCCATTAACGAAGAAGATAAGCGTATTAAGGCCGAGCTAGAGCATTTAACAACGGTCATGAGCTCGCGTATAAGCCATGAATTAATGACCCATATTAATTTAACTAAGTTTATGACGGATAGTGTTTTTGACAATGATAATATTGATATTAAAGATGATAGTTTTAACCGCTCAGTTAGCTTTATCCGACACCTCCACCCAGATATTTTAAGTATTAGCTGGCACAAAAATAATTCTACAACGAAAGATGAAAACGCATTACCCCCAGAGCTATTACATTTTTACCAGCAAGCTCGTGATACTGGAAAAGCAACCGTAAGTAGTAAAATACAATCTGAGCAAGATGGTCATTCGCAACAAACAATATTGAGCTTCTTACCTGTTTATCGTAGTTTTTATCCCGTTGATACTCTTGAACAACGCCAAAAAGCATTTGTAGGCACTATCGTGGCTAAACATGATTTAAATCGTATTCTTTCAACGCTAATTAAACGCTTTAGCCAATCTTATACTGACATTTCTGTTTATGATATCTCTGATAGTCACAACCCTATCCGCCTCTATCCTGAAGAAACACTACAGTCCGAATTAGTCTCCGCCTCTATTCTGCATTCATTCAGCATTAACAATCGTCAATGGCAAGTGAGCATTACCCCTGGCGAAATGTATTTTAAGAAAGATTACTCTAGTAATATTTGGTTAATATTGATTATCAGTTTTATTCTTACGGCCATTTTAACTATTTCGCTGATGATTTCATCTGGCCGCAAAGCACGTATTGAAGAGGTGGTAGATCTTCGCACTAAAAGCCTTCATCAAGCCCAAAAAGACTTACAATTACTTGCCGTTGCCTTTGAATCTAATGATGCCATCATGATCACCAATACGGCGAATCAGGTGCTACGGGTAAACCATGCATTTAGTGATATTACCGGCTATTCTGAACAAGAAATTCTGGGCAAAACACCCCACTTACTTTCTTCTGGAAAACATGATCAGTTTTTCTATGATGAGTTATGGCATCAACTGAATACCCATAGTCGCTATGAAGGTGAGATTTGGAATCGCCATAAAAAGGGCGACATATTCCCCACTCGCCAGACCATTTCCGCCATAAAAAATGCCCAAGGTGAAATCATTAATTATGTGTCTGTGTTCTCTGATATTACCGAGAAAAAGGACAATGAAGATCGCATTAAGAACTTAGCCTTTTATGACCCATTGACCTCGCTACCTAATCGCCGTTTATTAATGGATCGCCTTGAGCAAGAAATCAGCAGGGCATCAAGAAATGAACAAAAAGGCACACTTATATTTCTTGATTTAGATGACTTTAAGAAAGTAAATGATTCCTTAGGCCATGAATTTGGCGATGAATTATTAAAGCAAATTGGCCAACGTTTACAAGAGCATACTCATGAGACTCATACCGTCTCTCGTATCGGTGGTGATGAGTTTGTTATCTTAATCCCAAGCGCAACGCTAAATGAATCTAGCTTAATTGAAACCTCAACCCTATTAGCTGAAAACCTGATTGCCGCCTTCCAACAGCCTTTCACGCTTAAGACATACAAACACTATATTTCGACCAGCATGGGAATAACCACCTTCCCTAACGAAGGCGATACCGCTTCCGAGCTACTTCGCCAAGCCGATACAGCAATGTACAAAGCCAAACGACAAGGCAAGAACACCTTCTCATTTTATGAAAAAAGCATGCAGGCACAAGCTGAGGCTAACCTAGATCTTGAGCGTAACCTACGTGAAGCCATTGATAATAATAGCTTCACATTAAGCTATCAACCACAAGTAAACCACTCAGGAATAATTATTGGCTCAGAAGCGCTGCTGCGATGGATTCACAAAGATAAAGGGCCCATTTCTCCTGCTAATTTTATTCCACTTGCCGAAGATTCTGGTCTAATTATTCCTATTGGCCAGTGGGTGCTCAATGAAGCATGCTTCACCATGCAATCATGGCTAAAACAAGGTTACAAGCTGCAGCACATCTCTGTTAATGTGAGCCCTAAACAGTTCCGCCATGCTGATTTTGTGCAACATGTTGAAGAGGCCTTAACTCTCTCAAAACTCCCCGCAGATAAACTAATGCTAGAAATTACTGAAGGTATCGTTATCGATAATATTGATAACACCGTTAAGAAAATGAATCTTTTGAAAAAAATGGGCGTGCAATTTTCTATCGATGATTTTGGTACAGGTTATTCATCGTTGTATTACCTTAAACGTCTACCGATCGATGAACTTAAAATTGACCAAAGTTTTGTGCGAGATATCGCCACAGATAAAGATGATGCTGAAATTGTCGCCACCATTATTGCCATGGCTAATCACCTAAACCTTACGGTGGTTGCCGAGGGTGTCGAAAATGCTGAGCAGCTTGAATTTCTAATCGCAAACAACTGTACCTTATTCCAAGGCTACTATTATAGTAGGCCATTACCCGCGGCAGAGTTTCAAGAGTTTATTAATAACAACCCTACCCTTTAAAACTAACTTACTCGCCCCCATAATAAAATGTCACGGCCAGCCATTCGAGTAATGACAGGCTAATTTTCAGCTAGATATATAATTATTTTCACTTTTCTGCGTATTTTTGTTGCGCTTTCAGTTACTAATAATTATCATTTGCATATATATTTAATAAACGATAAGTAGGATGATTAATGATTGCTATCATTTACGGCACCACAACAGGTAATACACTAGATGCCGCGACTAAAGTACAAGCGCAACTTGGCGGCGAAGATAAGGTTGAGCTATTTGACGTTAAAGACATCGGCCTTGGCGCATTAGAATATTTCACTAAAGTTATCTTTGCCATTCCTACCTGGGACTACGGCGAAGTTCAAGAAGATTGGCAAGACGTGTGGGATGAAGTTGATGAAACTGATTTCAGTGATAAAACAATGGCTTTTATTGGCTTAGGCGATCAATATTCCTATTCTGAATGGTTTGTTGATGCCATGGGTATGTTACATGACAAAGTCGTTGCTCAAGGTGCTACAGTCGTCGGTTACTGGCCCGTTGAAGGTTATGACTTTGAAGAATCAAAAGCGCTAACAGAAGATAAAAAACTATTTGTTGGCCTACCATTAGATGATGATTGTCAGCCTGAATTAAGCGACAAACGTATTGAAGAATGGTGTGCATTAATCCAAGCAGATCTAGCTGATTAGGTAAAAGAGATTAGCCAATAAAAAGGAGCCTTTTCGGCTCCTTTTTTGTTTGTCTTACTCTAAAGTACATTTTCTAACTTATCTCTATTCTAAGCCAAACAAATCAATCTATCACTTTCGCCCAAAACATTGATATAAACGTTAAATACGGGCGGTGATGGTCAAACTTTCATCATTACTGCTCAACGTGTCGAAATATGAGCCTCTGTATAGCCTATTAGGTAGCTTCAGTTGATCAGAGCGGCCAAGTCAGCATTTAGTCAATTAGAAGCTGTAGCTGAAGAAGAGTTGGTTATTGAAAAGGCAATATATAGGGCCATGATTTTGGCTGGGTAGGATATCAGTTGGCTGCCCCCTTGATATTCTTCGAGTGTATTATGCCTAACGTCAAAATCAGCTGAGACCGATGGTACAGTTGAACGGGGAAAGCACAATGTGCTTAATTTTAATGAATAACTTGAAAAGCAGTGCGCACTAGGTTGTCAGCTGGATGTTTTTGTTATGTCTTTTTATTTTTAATACTGCCAATGCCATTAAATGAATCAATATTTTTTGATGCTTTCTTTTCATCAGAAACTAATCGTCTTTCAACTTTCTTCGCATCTTCTTCGGGAGGTAAAAGCTCAGGCTTTATGTCTCGTTTACCTAATAACTCTCTAACATCTTTATTATTACTAACATGCTCCTTTGTTATTTCCCGTTCCGACTTTAAATCATCACGCTTAATATTGAAGTTGGTTATTTCGTTTACAAAGTCTTTAGCTTTTATAGTAATCATTGGCAAGAAATCAGCTAGAGCTCTATTTTCAGGCATTTTCATCTTCCGCTTCATGCCTTTTGTATTTAACCCTCCAAATAAAGCTGTATCTCCTTCACTTCTTATTCGTCCAAAACTTTTCTGATCGCCTAGCCGTTCAAAAATAATACCCGATAACTCTTTCTCAGAGACAGTAAGATGTTTTCTAGCATCAAGCCTTTCTATTTCAGATAATCGCTGCTCAATAAGCTCTTGTTTTCTAGTTTGTATTGCAAAGTATGTCTGCGCAAATGCTATTTTCTCCTTTGAGGAGTCGCCATTTTGAGCAATCAAATAACAAGCATATCTGGTAAGAGCAACATCTATAATTTCTCTCTGACCTCCCTTACCGAGCTCGATCATTTTCCCGACATCAAGAAAATGATCGGCGGAGTTATAACCCGATGTTTCACATGCTACTTTTGCTTTAGCTATAACTTTCGAGAAATTATCCCATTTTGTATAACCAAGAATTCCCTGAATCTCTCTTGCCAACCAAAATTCCATGCCTGTTTCTTCTTCAATTTGAACAATTTCTTCAAAATTAGAATGAAGCTTGGTAATTATTTCCTTTTTCAATGCAAAATCCTCTTGACAAGATAAAGGCTAACTTTAACACAGTAACTTATTTTCATATGACATAACTTGTTATTATCAAGAGTAAGCCAAGTGTATGTAGATACTATAAAAACCCCAAAATCCTTGAAAAAATAACCGCAAGTTATGTACATAATCAGCACAATGAAAATTCCAAAACATGCTCACTTCAATTTCTTCCTTATTACTCAAGTACAAGGTGCTCCGATCATTTGTCACCCACAAGACAAAGGGCCATAACATTCACATCAGCTGTCTACATAAGACAAAAACAAAAAAGCCCCAACACTAAAAATAGTGCTGAGGCTTAATTATATATGGTGGGCCCACAGAGACTCGAACTCCGGACAAAGGGATTATGAGTTCGGGCCCAAATCATAAGCCATTGTTTTTATTTACTATTATTGTGACGCCCGTTGCTCTATTTTCATTACAATGTATAACGATGCACAACTGATCTACGCAGAATCTACGAAGATAATGTCAAGAATTTGGAACGATAAGTCAGAGAATTACCAATCCCAAAGTCTGGGCGTACTGAACATTATGATGAATAAATAAAACGACTTATGTGCCGGGTAAGCAGTACTGGCCATAAACCTTTCACAATCGTTAAATGACGAGAAGGAAAGATGCAGCGGGTAACCGCTAGGGAATGCTAATGAAATAACCATCACAAGGGAGCCCCTTGTATTGAGTATAAGAGGAATAAATGCTACCTGAACAACTCCCTACAATTTCTATTTCAGTTGTCCCCCACCTTTTCATGAAATACCAGCCCGTTTATGGTCAGTGATTAACTTTAGATTCTATAAAGCCACTCTTTTGATCCAACTTTACTTAACCCAAATTTTTACCAATCCACTCCTAAAACAAGCAAAATTCATCCTTTAGCATGATTACCCTATACCTGCAAATTGATACAGTCCCTCAGACAAAGCTTAATCACAGCTTACTCTACTTTAATAGTAGTTGTTTTAAACCGGAGATGGACATGATTCTTTTTATTTTAGGATTTTATATAGGCGGGTTTATTGGAATGTTAACAATGTCTCTAATTTACATAAACATAAACAAAGACCAAGATGCTCTGGACCAAAACACTCTGGACTAACCTTATTTAGGGTTATTATTACACTTTTTAAAATCCGTTTTAGCAACTTATAAAACCTGTATAGGGCTCTATTTTTCATACTGTAGTATGTTCTCAGCACTTCGTTAACTTGCTAGAACTTTCCCTTAAAACTTATTAGGATTGAGTAGGGGAAAATATGCCTATTAATGACAACTCAAGTATTTTTAATTTAAACATCGATAATCAATCTGGCAAAGAAAACGTGTCGCCTCTTACCAAATAGGTACATAGCTATCGTGTATCTTACCAAAAATTAAACCCATCTTTGAATAAGAAAACAAGCTGCGATCGCACCTCCGTAGAAGAAAGTATTAGTCGCCTGACCGGCCAGCTCCAGAAAGAAAATAACATCATCAGCTAGCACTATTCTAAGTAACTATTCCTACTTTCGAATGATTTCATAACAACTATTTTCAACTAAAATAGTTGGAACATTATTATGCAACTAGAAAATGGAGAAAAGATGAATTTTAATACAAAAAAAATACTTACTGTAGCAGTATTCAGCACGCTTACCTGTGTTGCGAATGCTCAACCAGTTGACAGTGATAGAGATGAAATCGTTGATTCTAGAGATAACTGCCCACGAACATCTGTCGAAATAATAGTGAATAATCAGGGTTGTCCTGTTTTAGAAACCACAATGATGGAGCAAACCTTAGAAGTGGAAGTAGAATTTGACACAAACAAAGCAGAGATCAAACCTGAATATAACACCACTATCAAATTTTTTGCCGGTTTCATGAAGCTCTATCCAGACTCTAAGGCAATCATTGAAGGACATACTGATAGCATGGGCTCTGTCGTTAATAACCTGTCTCTATCAAAGCGTCGGGCAATGGCTCTTGTTAACGAACTAGTTAATGTTTACGGCATTAACATCGCTAGGTTAACTGCTGCGGGTTTAGGCGAACTCTCTCCTATTCGCCCTAACAACACGGCGGCTGGAAGAAGTCAAAATCGCCGTATTAAAGCTCACATCAGTATTGAAGTAAAAGAAAAACAAATGCGTTAATTTAGAAGCTATAATCTGGGACCAAATGAAACCATTAGGTCCTTTCACTTCCTAGTGTATTGCTCCAGAAAATGTCTTTGTAATTGGCTTGGACAGGTAATTGAATACCGTCTTCGAACCCGTTTTAATATCTATCGTAGCATTCATGCCCGCTTTCAGAATCACAGATGCCAGCTTTGGTTCATCACGCAGATGATCTTCATCAATATTTACCTGCACAGAATAAAACACAATTTCTCTTCCACTTTCATCTTTTTCTGTCAAAGTATCTGAACTGAGGTAATTAAGCGTCCCGTGTAAATTTCCATATATGCTGTAATCAAACGCTTCAAGCTTTATAAAAACGGGCATCCCTATGCTCAGCTGACCAATATCTGTCGGCATCACTTTTGCTTCAAGCATCAGCCCGCCTTCTGAAGGAGATATCTGCATAAGCTCATCACCAGCACGCAACACTCCTCCCAAAGTATTAATCCCCAAGTATTTAACAACACCCGCTACCGGAGAAACAATCTCTGTGTGGCTTAAAACACTATTAGCTACACCCAACTTGTAGCGCAGCGGCCTTAAATCTGCCTCTGTTCTGGTAATTTCCTGATGGGCATCATCCAGGTATTTGTTACGCTCTTCTAGTATTTTACCCCGCACATCATTCACCTGCTGCTGAGCTTTCATCACTTCAATACGACTGGCATCACCGCTTTCTAATAAACGTTTATTCATGTTCAATTCCATCATGGCGATTTCCAGACTTGAGCCTAATATTCCTATTTGTTTTTGCAACTTAAGCTTACGTTGGAGGTAATACTCACTCTGCGCTTTTACGATATCAGGGCTGCCTTCCAAAAAATCGTCAAAGCTCGGCACTATCCTTTTTATTTCTGCCTGCGCTCGTAACAAGGCAATTTCCAGGGAAGCCACACGAGACTTTTCTTCTTCAAAATTGGCGCTTGCTCGCTCTTTTTCTAACACCGCCAGTAGTTGCCCCTTCTCAACTAATGTCCCCTCTCTAACAAGAATCTGAGAAAGCACGCCACCGTCAGCGACTTGAATTATCTGCGTCCGCGCACGGGGAACTAACTTTCCGTTTGCTCTTACTGTCGTATCAAACTCAAAAATCAAAGCCCAAGCTACAAATAAACCCAACAATATCGCCAGCATCAATATCATTGAAAATCCTTGATGATCATCATCTACATTAGACTCAACAAACTCAGTTTGAGTTAAACCCACTTCCATTTTTTTGCATATCCTCTCTTCGTTACGTTCTAAACTTTGGTGATTTTTTATGCCCTATTCCACTCAACTTTTCCAGGACTGCTTTTTTCGGCCCATCCATAACAATACGATGATTAGCCACGATAATAATACGATCGACTAAGGCAAGCATGCCCATTTTATGTGTCACCAATATCAAAGTACTTTCTGGTTTAATAGCATTACGTAAGCTTGCTTTAATTTTTGCTTCAAGCTGTTGGTCCATTGAGGCTGTAGGCTCATCTAGCAACCAAATACACGGATTTGCCAGAAACACTCGCGTCAAGTTAACAAGCTGACGCTGCCCTCCAGAAAGACCTGTTCCACCTTCATAAATTTTTTGCTGCAAACCCTCTGGGTGACAATTTATCACCTTCCCCAACAAACCTGTTACACGTGCCGCCTCTATAATGACATCATCACCTGGGTCTAGTAGGCCGAGTATCAGGTTTTCTCGTACCGTCCCTGCGAACAGACGACCTTCCTGTTGCAAGAAACCCACCCTTTCTGCCAGTACTGGCTTTGATATTTGTCCAAGATCTACATCATCCAGTAATACCCTCCCCTGTTGAGGTTTGTACATACCCGTTAACAACCTCAACAAAGTAGTTTTTCCTGCCCCGACAGGTCCTAACACGCCAATTTTTTCACCTGCATTAATATTTAAATGCCTTACTGACAGAGCGTTATTGTCGCCATAAGCCGACTCAACATCTAACACTACATAATTACCTTTAATATTTTCTAGAACAATAGGCTGCTCCTGTCCGTAATGATCATCTTCCAATTCCCACAAACGATCCAGTCCCTGGAGGGCTGCTTTGGTATGCGCCCACTGCACAAGCATTCTGGGTATTGCCGCCACTGGCGACAAAATACGTCCGGACAGTATGGAACAGGCAATCAAGCCTCCCATCGACAGCTCACCCTGAGTTATAAATAAAGCCCCCGAGCCAACCAGCGCTACGTATGATAACTGCTGAAAGAAAGCAACAAGATGTTGGGAGTGCTCACTAATTCTTTGCATTTGCTGTTCATAATCACGTGACTCATCCGTAACATTCATCCAGCGCGAAAGCATACGCCAACCTCCCTGACCAGATTTAATAGTTTCCGCACCTTCTACTGTTTCAACCAGCATCCCGGTTTTAAAATTAGTCACAGCATTTGCTTTTCCTGCCAACTCATTCACTTGCGCTCTATAATACACACCGATAACAATGCATAACCCAAAGAAGCCTATTGGTATCAGCGCTATCCAACCAGCAAGGGCAAAAATAATAAGCCCGTATAAGAAGGAAAAAGGCGCATCAACCATCAAATGCGTGGTTGCAGTGGTTAGAAAGTTTCGAACGGTTTCATAACCTCGCATTTGTGTTGCTAAGCCACCAACGCTTTGCGGCAATTGATCAAGCCGCACAGCAAGAAAACGCATAAAAACACTGCGAGACAGGCGTTGATCTACCCGAGCAATCAGTTTTTCATAAAGCCGCATACGTAATGTTTTAGTCACAAACTCAAAAAGAATCGCGACAAACACACCAAGAGAAAGTACCAGTAATGTTTGTACGGCCCCTGTTGGTACCACCCTGTCATAAACTTGCATGGAATACAGTGAGCTTGCCAGTACTACCATATTTATTATTACCCCCCCTAGCAAAGCCTCAAGCAGCAATTTTTTATTTGCAAACACCTCTCTGCGTATCAAACTATAAACGGGGCTTTTATTGGCAACAAAAGGCTTAAGCAAATTAACAGTAAAAACAGCGAAACCGGCTAATGAGTCATGTGTTTTTTCTTGCCGCTGATTAGAGGGTTCATCCCAGGTTTCTGTTATCCATTTATCATAAGCATTATGGCCTCTCAATACGCCCCACTCGCCATTATCAAAAAAGACAAGTCCGAGCATAGTGGATTTATCAGGCGATTTTAGGTAGCTTGCCGCAGGTAATCCGAGGTATCTGGTGACAATAGCAAGCTGGTCTTTAGGTTTTTTTTTTCTGCTGGCGGCATCAACAGCTTCTTGTATCTCAAGTTTCGCGACAGAAACTTTTTGTAACTGTGACAACCTTGTTAACGACGACAATAGTTTATTATTCATTCTTACAATATCTCTAAGTAATTTTTTTAAAATATGCTTACCCTATTTTTGGTAGCATTAGAGAAATTATTACCGTGTTTTTTTCGTTAGCCTTCTCCCTCGAGCAGACTGTCCAGTGCCTGGGTAAAAATGGCAAGGCGCCAAGTCACGACTAAATAGGCAGATTCAGCATCCGCTAATTGCACTTTACTCTGCGCCAGATCCCGTGCTGAATTTAACAAATCAAACCAGGTCTTTCGGCCGGAAAGAAATTGCCTATTGTAGGATTCAAAGACTGCTTCCGTCATACCCTCAGACTGCTTTAAGGCATCTAACCTGGCAGCAAATGAAGAGACTAGATAGTAATCTCCTTGCACTTGTTCCTTGATAGCAAGCCGTTGCACATCCACAGCAGCAAGACTTGCTTGATAAGCTGCATGTGATGAATCAATGCCTGAAAAAGCTGAGAGTCCAGCGCCCAATGCTGTTCTTACACCGATGAAGGCAGCCGAATCAGAGAAAGAATCTCGCTCTACTCCTGTTTTGCCAAATTCATACTCCATACGTAAAAATAGGGTGGGTAAACTCTGGGACTTTTGTATTGAGACATCAGCCCTAGCCAGCTCAACCTGAGCCAGCGAACGTTGCACATCAGGACTCAATTCCATCGCCAGACCTATCATCGTTATCAGGTCTTCCTCAAGAACCGGTAATACCAGTTCAATACTAAGATCTTCATTCTCAATGTCATCTCCTACCAATTGTGAAAGTGAAGACAGAGCAACATGTACTTCTGCTTGCGCTGCGGTCAACTCAGCTCTCACCGATGTCAAGCGACTATCGGCCAGTAATTGATCACTGTTGGAGGCAAGACCTTCTTCAAGTCGACGGTTAACCGTCTTCTTCAAGCTAATATGGGTTTCCAGAGTTTCCTGCCAACTTTTCACTCTAAGATCAGCAGCAAGCCAGTTTCCATAAGCCTGCACAATATTTAATGCCAATTCTCTTTGCAACTGCCCAAGACCTTCTTGAGTCTCTTGAAGATTTGCAGTCGCCCGATCAAGCCCTCCCTTAAGTCGACCACCTGTCCACAAAGGTTGTTCCAGGCTTACAATCGTCGTACGAGCATTACCAAAATCCCTGAACGAATCAGAAAATGAACGGTCGCCTACATTGTTTGACTTGTCCTGGGTACTAAACTCCAGCCCTAATGTTGGATAAAACTGCCATTTTGCAGTTTTTATATCTAACTCGCTGCTTTTAACTCTTAACGCTTGAGAACCGACAGAAGGATGGGTTTGAAGGCTTTTCTGAATCATATTTTTTAAGGAATCAGCATTAGCTGATTGAATTATCAGAAGTAAAAATAAAGGAATCACTCTTTTTAACATAAAATATGGCACTCCAAAAATAAAACACGACAAAGATAACTGGACCAAATAATTCCAGAAAAATAACCTGACAGTTTGAAGATTGTACAATCTTATTCAGCCAATAAACTCATCCTTTAGAATGATCTTAAATACCGCCTGACCCTTTATAAATATCATTCTTTAGCATGATCTTAAATGCCGCCTGACCCTTTATAATTTGTGATCCTTTATAATCTGAAAGTCTTAAAGAGGCCGTAAAATAGGAAGAATAGATAACAGCAAAAAAGTTGCAAGCACCTTCAAAAACTGAATTTTATGATGGTATTCAATTCAAAGGCACCCTAACTTTTTTAACGGCCCTAAAGAAAAGAGCTTCACTCTCTATTTGTTCTGCCAGATATTCTGCCTGCCTTACCTTAAAGCCAGAGAAATAATGGTCAAGGTTGGATTAGTGGAAGAAGAGGTTGTAAACAAATTGCCGTCGGATATAAACCAACAAACCATCGTCGGCCGCTACCCAGGCTTGGGTTTGTTCTTTATCGCCGTCGCCGTCCACATCAAGCAGTACGCCTTCGGTGCTGTATTCCACGCCGTCGAGTGCGATAGGCGCTACCGTAACAGTCGTGGTGATGATCAAATCAAAGGTTGGTGTACTGACGGGGCCTTCTGTCATATCAGACGTATTTACCACCACTGCGGTATAACTTGGCGTATCGCCATCGTTGAGGGTGCGGCTGTCTTGATAGCTCCAGTGGGTAACACTCACAGTGGCAGTACCTAACAAAGTGGCTCCGTCGTAAATACGCACGACTTCACTGCCTGACAAGCTTGTATTTATAGTGCCCTCGAGTCCTGGTGATGTATCATTGGTGGTGTCTCCATCGTAGAGTACGGTGAAGAAACCCTCACCGGCAATGCTGTTGGTGATGGTGGCCGTTACGGTAGGAGGCGCTTCTATAGCATTCGTCACGATTAAAGCCACAGCTTTGCTAGTGGTATTGCCCGCCGCTGCGGTGTAGATCACTTGCCCTGCACCGGTGTTTTCCGTGACATTTAGGTTCAGGTTTCTGAATACACTTATCGTACCATCGTACACAGCGACCGACAGCACATCCACATCGCCATCACCGTCTATATCCGCCGTGGTCACTGAAACAGCACCATCCTGATTACTAATCACCCGCGCGGCACCAAAATTGCCCGAGCCGTCATTTTCAAACCAGGCCACCGTATCATCACTCACAGCGGCCGACAGCACATCCAAATCACCATCACCATCCACATCCGCCGTGGTAACAGACCAGGTAATATCCTGAGTCTCACTAATCACCCGCGCGTCACCAAAATTACCCGCGCCGTCATTTTTAAACCAGGCCACCGTATTATCAAGCCAAGAGGCCGACACCACATCCAGATCACCATCACCGTCTATATCGGCGGTGGTCACTGAACGAGCACCATCTTGAGTGTTACTAATCACCTGCTCGGCCCCAAAATTGCCCGAACCGTCATTTTTAAACCAGGCCACCGTATCATCCAGCCCAGAGGCTGACAGCACATCCAGATCACCATCACCGTCTATATCCGCCGTAGTCACTGAATAAGCACCATCCTGAGTCTCACTAATCACCCGCGCGTCACCAAAATTGCCCGAACCGTCATTTTCAAACCAGGCCACCGTATCATCACTCGCAGAG
Source organism: Gammaproteobacteria bacterium (assembly GCA_002402245.1). Taxonomy (GTDB): domain Bacteria; phylum Pseudomonadota; class Gammaproteobacteria; order Nitrosococcales; family Methylophagaceae. Next base: position 18,602 of record NVVP01000032.1, read on the forward strand.
GCCGACAGCACATCCAAATCACCATCTCCATCTATATCGGCGGTGGTCACTGAACGAGCAACAAGCTGAGCGCTACTAATCACCTGCTCGGCACCAAAATTGCCCGAACCGTCGTTTTTAAACCAGGCCACCGTATTATCATTCGAAGAGGCCGAGACCACATCCACATCACCATCACCATCACCATCTATATCGGCGGTAGTCACAGAATGAACACCATCCTGAGCGTTATTAATCACCCGCTCGTCACCAAAATTTCCCGAACCGTCATTTTTAAACCAGACCACCGTATCATCCCCCCCAGAGGCCGACACCACATCCAAATTTCCATCACCATCTATATCGGCGGTGGTCACAGACCAAGTACCAGAAAAGGCAGTCCCCTGGGTAGTGCTAATCACTTCCTCAGCGCCAAACAAGGCTGTTGCTGTAAACGCCGGTGGAGTGGTATCTATAGTTAAGTCAAAGGTGGGTGTGCTGACGGGGCCTTCTGTCATATTAGAAGTATTTGCCGCCACTGCGGTATAACTTGGCATATAGCCATCGTTGAGGGTGGCCGTTACGGTGGGAGCCCCTTCTATAGCATTCGTCACGTTCAAAACCACAGCTTCGGTAGTGGTATTGTCCGCCGCTGCGGTGTAGATCACCTGCGCGGCACCGGTGTTGTCAGTGACATTTAGGCTCAGGTTTCTGAATACACCTACCGTATCACTCCCCGAAGAGGCCGACACCACATCCACATCACCATCACCGTCTATATCCGCCGTAGTCACTGAAACAGGAATAGAACCCTGAATGTTACTAATCACCTGCTCGGTACCAAAATTGCCCGAACCGTCATTTTTAAACCAGGCCACCGTACCATCCCCCAAAGAGGTCGACAGCACATCCACATCACCATCACCATCCACATCCGCCGTGGTAACAGACCAAGCAAGATCATGAGTCTCACTAATCACCCGCGCGTCACCAAAATTGCCCGCGCCGTCATTTTTAAACCAGGCCACCGTATTATCAAGCCAAGAGGCCGACACCACATCCAGATCACCATCACCGTCTATATCCGCTGTGGTCACTGAACGAGCACCAAGCTGAGTGTTACTAATCACCCGCGCGTCACTAAAATTGCCCGAACCGTCATTTTTAAACCAGGCCACCGTATTATCAAGCCAAGAGGCCGACACCACATCCAAATTTCCATCACCGTCTATATCCGCCGTAGTCACTGAATAAGCACCATCCTGAGTCTCACTAATCACCCGTGCGGCACCAAAATTGCCCGAGCCATCATTTTTAAACCAGGCCACCGTATTATCACTCGCAGAGGCCGTCAGCACATCCAAATCACCATCACCATCTATATCGGCGGTGGTCACTGAACGAGCACCAAGCTGAGCGCTACTAATCACCTGCTCGGCACCAAAACCGCCCGAACCGTCATTTTTAAACCAGGTCACCGTATTATCATTCGAAGAGGCCGAGACCACATCCACATCACCATCACCATCTATATCGGCGGTGGTCACAGAATGAACACCATCCTGAGCGTTATTAATCACCTGCTTAGCACCAAAATTGCCCGAACCGTCATTTTTAAACCAGACCACCGTATCATCCCCCCCAGAGGCCGACACCACATCCAGATAACCATCACCATTTATATCGGCGGTGGTCACAGACCAAGTACCAGAAAAGGCAGTCCCCTGAGTAGTGCTAATCACTTCCTCAGCGCCAAACAAAGCTGTTGCTGTAAACTCCGGTGGAGTGGTATCTATCACTATTGCTTTGTTGTCAGCAATGTTATTGCCTACTGGTAAGCGGGTGCTAACCATGGCATTACCTGCCACATCCTGAACGGTGCCTTCCGTTGCGGCAGTTAAGGTGATGACGTCACCGGTATCCAGAGTTTTCAGCCAACTTTTCACTTTAAGATCGGCAGCAAGCCAATTTCCATAAGCCCGCACAACATTTAATACCAACTCTCTTTGCAACTGCCCAAAGCCTTCTTCAGTCTCTTGAAGATCTGCAGTCGCCCGATCAAGCCCTCCCTTAAGTCGACCACCTGTCCACAAAGGTTGTTCCAGGCTTACAATCGTCGTATCAGCATTACCAAAATCCCTGAACGAATCAGCATTAGCTGATTGAATTATCAGAAGTAAAAATAAAGGAATCACTCTTTTTAACATCAAAGTATGGCACCCCAAAAATAAAACACGACAAAGATAACTGGACAAATAATTACCAGAAAAATCATTACATTGGAGATTGTACAATCTTATTCAGCCAATAAACTCATCCTTTAGAATGATCTTAAATGCCGCCTGACCATTTATAATCTGAATCTCTTGAAATAGTTATAGAAGATAGATAACAGCAAAAAAGTTTATTCTAAAATCTCACGCCATCGGGTATCAAATATGCATAAAAATCACCTTAAACCCATCAACAACTCTGACGCTCCCATAACAAATCAGCAGTTTGTAGGCCTAATTCAAATACAACAAAATTTCATGGCAAAAATAACCCTTGGAGGCAATCACCAAAGGACATTAGATGATTTATGCTGCTGTATTGAAGCCCTGTTACCTAACGCTACCGCATCAATTCTATTATTTGACCAAACTGGCCAACATCTTAATGTTAGGTCGGCGCCCAGCATTCCTGCTTCTGGTATAAAATTACTGGATAGACTCACTACAAAAGAAAAGGCTGAGCTATACGGCTCTAGCCTAGATAAGAACAAACCCTATTTTTTCTGCAACACTGCGCTTAATGTTCCCTGGCCTAACTTCAGGCTTCAAGCGTTTTCTAAAGAATTTAATATTGCCTCCTGCTGGGCCATGCCACTTCTTGGGAAAAACCATCAGCTTTTAGGCTCTTTTGTATTAACCAGCATGAAAAAACAAATCCCGGATTCCTATCATAAGAAGGTTTTAGTAATCTGCACGARCATTGCCAGCGCCGTACTGCAACATGAAAAGAAAGAGTTGCAACTTTGGCACCTTGCCCATCATGATCAATTAACCGGTTTACCTAATCGACGGTTATTTAATTTAAGTTTGGAGCATGCCATAAAGAAATCTAATCGTGCCATTAATCATATTGGAATATGCTTAATCGACCTTGACCATTTCAAAAATATTAATGACACTTTAGGACATGAATACGGCGACATTGCCTTACAGGAAGCCAGCAAACGCATACAGCAGTGTATTCGTGATGAAGATACTCTTTCACATCTTGGTGGTGATGAATTTGCGCTTATTACCGAAAATATTATCAGGCCCTTCAGTGTGTATAAAATTGCAGAGAAAATTCACCAATCTTTTGCCAAACCATTTATCCTGAATGGCTATTCGTATAAACTTTCCGCCAGTATTGGCATCAGTTTTTATCCACGAGACGGAAAAGATAGCCAGTCACTTTTAAAAAGTGCAGATACCGCCATGTATGAAGCAAAAAAACAAGGCCGGAGCCGTAGTATTTATTATAATTATAAACCTGGTTTGGCATCACTGCTTGGAGATGCACCTGGCACTTGAAACAGGCTTAAAGGGATCCGTTGATAACAACCAACTCTCTCTTCATTTGTAAGCTTAGCTAGTAGACTACATACTCAACTCAATTAACCTCTTTGTTTTAAATATTTTCTGTCTCAGTCTTTTTCCTTCAAGTAATAAGTGTTAGGTTTTTTGATCGATAATTAATTATCATTAGAGACAAACGTTCAATACATAAGGTGACTCAATACCAGCTCTTAACTTACCTGTTCATACATATAATTATTATTACTAAGTGATTAATTCAGTACTGTGTATAAATCAAATCGTCTTAGAAATAAAAGTTAAACCAAAAAAGTGGCAAGCACCTTCAAAAACTGAATTTTATGGTGATATTCAATTCAAAGGCACCCTAACTTTTTTAACAGGCCCTAAAGAGCTTCACTCTCTATTTGTTCTGCCAGATATTCTGCCTACCTTAAAGCCAGAGAAATAATGGTCAAGGTTGGATTAGCGGAAGAAGAGGCAGTAAACAAACTGCCAGGTCGAGCGAAGCCCGACTCAGAGACTGATTTACTGATAGTTACATAACAGCATTAGCATTATCCTCCTCCATAATAGTAAAACTGATATCTGCCAGGGTGCCAGTAGTCCCATCTGCGTAGGTAAAGGCACCCTGCCCGTGTTCAACTACACCATCAATCGGGTCCTGCTGATTTCCGTCGCTTTCCAGGCTGAGGGATTCAATACCTGCAAAGATCAAGCTCATTAACTCATCCTCATCGCTAACACCATCCTGATTAAGGTCTTGCCATACCATAAAGGCATCGACCTTATCATCACCAGCATCAAGCAGGCCATTGGCGTTGGTGTCAAATGCGGCCAAACCTTCCAGGTCTGTTTGGGCACCGTCGAGATAGCTGGTGAAGGCTATTTCGTCGATGTCGGTAATTTGGCCATCGGCGTTTTTATCATAAGCCAACAAGCCATCGTCGGCGGCTACCCAGGCTTCGGTTTGTTCTTTATCGCCGTCGCCATCCACATCAAGCAGTACGCCTTCGGTGCTGTATTCCACGCCATCGCCGTCGAGGTCGAGTGCGATAGGCGCTACCATGGTGCCCACGTCATCAGTAGCGCTAGTGATGGCGGAAAGAAGGAAAGATGGGGGTTCAATTGGAATTGGCTGGGGGCTGGGGGTCTCTATCACTATTGCTTTGTTGTCAGCAATGTTATTGCCTGCTGGTAAGCTGGTGCTAACCATGGCATTACCTGCCACATCCTGAGCGGTGCCTACCGTGTAGCTACTAACAGTTAGGTCAAGGCTGCCATCGCCTGCGCCCACGATATAGGTGCCGGTAAGTTCCGTGCCTTCCGTTGCGGCGGTTAAGGTGATGACGTCACCAGTATCCAGAGTGACAGCAACAGTGCTGCCCGCCTGCACCCTTTCATCGGTGGTGGCGGTAATAATGATGCTATCACCTTCGTTATAAGAATCATCTGTGGTGCTTGAGCTAAAGGCAGTGATGGTAGGGGCGATGGTATCCAAGGTGGTGTTATCGAGTTCAACGGTGGCGCTACCCTGTGGCGCAGCATTACCATCGCCATCGGAAACATTGGCGGTAATGGTGATCTCACCCGCCTCTAAGCTGCTGATATCGGTAGCAGCAATCGTCCAGGCATTGCTGGTGACCGTTGTTGTGACCTTGATCACCGTGTTGTCATCATAAAAGGCCACAGTGACGGTCTGGCCGTCTTCCACATTGGCGGTGGTGCCGCTAATCACGACATCCTCACCTTCAACCGCATTGACCACATTATCGCCTTCGATAGGAGTGGTGATGCTCAAAGTGGGTGAAAATAAATTAGGAAGAGGCACTTCTACCTCAGGGGGCTGAATGCTTAAGCCATCTGCCGTCACGTTCAAGACCACAGCTTTGCTAGCGGTATTACCCGCCGCATCCATGGCGATTACAGTAAAGCTGTAGCTGGGTTTGGTTGCAAAGTCTGGATTGCCTGTGAGGGTGACGGCACCGGTACCGCTATCAATGGTAAATAAGGCCGCATCTGTGCCGCCTAAACTATAGGAAGTAACGGCAACGTCGTCAGTAGCCGCTGCGGTGTAGATCATTTGCCCTGAACCGGTGTTTTCCGCGACATCTAGGTTCTGGTTTCTCAGGTTTCTGAATACACTTATCGTATCAGCGAGCGCACCGGCCGACAGCACATCCACATCACCATCACCGTCTATATCCGCCGTGGTCACTGAAGTAGCCCCATCAATGTAGCTAATATACAGCTCGGGACCAAAATTTCCCGAACCGTCATTTTCAAACCAGGCCACCTTATTACCTATCACAGAGGCCGACAGCACATCCAAATCACCATCACCATCCATATCGGCGGCGGTCACTGAATAAACAAAACCCTGACTCGTACTAATCACCTGCTCGGAACCAAAACCCGAGTTATCATCGAGATTTTCAAACCAGGCCACCGTATTATCATCCGCAGAGGCCGACAGCAGATCCAAATCACCATCACCGTCTATATCCGCCGTGGTCACGTAAACAGCACCCATCTGAGTGTTACTAATCACCTGCTCGGCACCAAAATTGCCATTACCGTCATTTGCAAACCAGGCCACCGTATTATCATCCTCAGAGGCCGACACCACATCAAGATCTCCATCACCATCCACATCCAACGTGGTCACTGAATGAGCACCACCCTGAGTGCTACTAATCACCTGCTCGGCACCAAAACTGCCATTGCCGTCATTTCTAAACCAGGAGACCTTAGCATCCTGCGGATTCCCATAAGTCCCCGCAGAGGCCGACACCACATCCAGATAACCATCATCGTCTATATCGGCGGTGGTCACTGAACGAGCATCAATCTGGGTATTGCTAATCAACTGCTCGGCACCAAAATTGCCCGAACCGTTATTTTCAAACCAGGCCACCTTATTATCATTCACAGAGGCCATCACCACATCCAGATCACCATCATTATCTAGATCGGCTGTGGTCACTGAAAAAGCATTACCCGGAGTGTTACCAATCACCTGCTCGGCACCAAAATTGCCCGAACCGTCATTTGCCCACCAGGAGACTCTACTCCCACCCCCGAACCCCTGTCCGTAAAAGGCCGACAGCATATCCAAATCACCATCACCATCTACATCCGCCATGATCACTGTACGAGGAGCACTATCATTACCGGTATTGATAATCTCTTCCTCATCTCCAAGCGAGGTTGTTGCAAACTGCGGTGGAGTGGTATCTATCGTTAAGTCAAAGGCCTCACTCGGTGTGCCTTCTACGCCAGCTACTCTAACTACGGCTGTGTAGCTGGGCGTATCGCCATCGTTGAGGATGCGGCTGTCTTGATAGCTCCAGTTGGTACCATCCACAGTGGCAGTACCTAACAAAGTGTCTCCGTCGTAAATACGCACGACTCCACTGCCTGACAAGCTTGTATTTATGGTGCCCTGAATTACTAGTATTGTATCGTTGGTGCTGTCTCCATCGCTGAGGTTGGTTTGAATACCATCGGCAACACTAAAGCCGTTTGTGATGCTGGCCGTTACGGCGGAATCCGGATCCGTCACGTTCAAGACCACAGCTTTGGTAGCGGTATTGCCCGCCGCATCCATGGCGATTACATTAAAGCTGTAGCTGGATTTGGTGTCGTAATCTGGGGCACCTGTGAGGGTGACCGCACCATCGCTATCAACGGTAAATAAGGCCGCATCTGTGCCGCTTAAATGGTAGGAAGTGACGGCAATGTTGTCGGTGGCCACTGCGGTGTAGATCACCTGCCCTGAACCGATGTCTTCCGTGACTTCTAGGCTCAGGTCTCTCATTCTGATCACAGCTAGCGCATCACCCAGCGCAGAAGCCGACAGCACATCCAGATCACCATCACCATCTATATCCGCCACGGTCACTGTTTTAGCACCACTGTGATAACTAATCACCTGCTCGGCACCAAAATTGCCCGAGCCGTCATTTTCAAACCAAGAGACCCTACCATCATCCCCCTTAGAGGCCGACAGCACATCCAGATCACCATCTCCATCCAAATCCGCCGTGGTCACAGAATTAGCACCATCAAGGTTACCAATCACATGCTCGGCACCAAAATTGCCCGAGCCGTCATTTTCAAACCAGACCACCTTATCACCAGTCTGAGAGGCCGACAGCACATCCAAATCACCATCTCCATCTATATCGGCGGTGGTCACTGAACGAGCAACAAGCTGAGCGCTACTAATCACCTGCTCCTCACCAAAATTGCCCGAACCGTCATTTCTAAACCAGGCGACCGTATTATCCCCCGCAGAGGCCGACACCACATCCAAATAACCATCACCATCTATATCGGCGGTGGTAACAGACTGAATAGAATCCTGAGTCGCACTAATCACCTGCCTGGCACCAAAACCCGAGTTATCGTCGAGATTTTCAAACCAGGCCACCGTATTATCCTGCTGAGAGGCCAACAGCAGATCCAGATCACCATCACCGTCTATATCCGCCGCGGTCATTGAAATAACAAAACTATTATCGAAGGTGTCAATCACCTGCTCGGCACCAAAATTGCCCGAACCGTCATTTGCAAACCAGGCCACCTTGGCACTATCCGCATAAGAGGCCGACAACAGATCCAGATCACCATCACCGTCTACATCCATCGTGATCACTGCACGAGCACCCTGATTACTAATCACCTGCTCCGGACCAAAATTGCCCGAACCGTCATTTTTAAACAAGGAGACCGTTTCAGTCTCCCAATCGCTCGACAGCAGATCCAAATCACCATCACCGTCTACATCCGCCGTGGTCACTAAATAATTGCTATACCCGTTATCGGTAATCATTTCCTCATCTCCAAACGAGGCTGTTCTTGCAAGCTGCGGTGGAGTGGTATCTATCGTTAAGTCAAAGGCCTCACTCGATGTGCCTTCTACGCCATCATCACTGACTACGGCTGTGTAGCTGGGCGTATCGCCATCGTTGAGGGTGCGGCTGTCTTGATAGCTCCAGTTGGTACCCTGCACAGTGGCAGTACCTAACAAAGTGTCTCCGTCGTAAATACGCACGACTTCACTGCCTAACAAGGATGCATCTATGGTGCCCAAAATTTCTGGTGAGGTATCGTCGGTGCTGTCTCCATCCTCCAGAATGGAGGGGAAACCGTTCGTGGCCACATCATCATAGCCGCTGATGATGGTGGCTAATGTGGTCGGGGATTCTATGACATTCGTCACGTTCAAGACCACAGCTTCGGTAGTGGTATTGCCCGCCGCATCGCTGGCGATTACAGTAAAGCGGTAGCTGGATTGGGTGCCGAAGTCTGGGTTACCTGTGAGGGTGACGGCACCGGTACCGCTATCAATAGTAAATAAGGCCGCATCTGTGCCGCCTAAACTATAGGAAGTGACGCCATTGTCGTCGGTGGCCTCTGCGGTGTAGATCACCTGCGCTGCACCGGTATGTTCCGTGACATTTGGGCTCAGGTTTCTGACTACACCTACCGGTACCGTTCCGACACCAAAAGTGTCCCACAGTACATCCAGATCACCATCACCATCTATATCCGCCACGGTCACTGAACGGGCATAGTCCCCAGTGTCAGTAATCACCTGCTCGGCACCAAAAGTGCCATCGCCGTTATTTTCAAACCAAGACACCGTACCATCAGTCTTAGAGGCCGACAGCACATCTAAATCACCATCACCATCCACATCCGCCGTGATCACAGAATTAGCACCAGCATGGTTACCAATCACCTGCTCGGCACCAAAAGTGCCATCGCCGTTATTTTCAAACCAGGCTACCGTATTATCAGTCTCAGAGGCCGACAGCACATCCAGAAAACCATCACCATTTATATCCGCCGTGGTCACTGAACGAGCACCATCCTGAGTCCGACTAATCACCTGCTGGGCACCAAAAGTGCCATCGCCGTTATTTTTAAACCAGGCCACCGTATCATCCCCCGCATAGGCCGACAGCACATCCAGCTTACCATCACCATCTATATCTGCCACGGTCACTGAACTAGCACCAGTGTTACTAATCACCTGCTCGGCACCAAAATTGCCCGAGTTATCATCGAGATTTTCAAACCAGACCACCTTATTACCCTGCGCAGAGCCCAACACCACATCCAGATCACCATCACCGTCTATATCCGCCGTGATCATTGAACTAACAATATACCCAGGGTTACCAATCACCTGCTCGGCACCAAAATTGCCATCGCCGTTATTTGCAAACCAGACCACCCGATTGTCCCCAGAAAAAGACCACAGCAGATCCAGATCACCATCACCATCCATATCTGCCGTGGTCACTGCACGAGACAATCCCTCAGTGCCAGTGTCACTAATCACCTGCTCGGCACCAAAGTTTCCCGAACCATCGTTCTTAAACCAGGAGACCGTTTCAGCATCCCAATCGCTCGACAGCAGATCCAAATCACCATCACCGTCTATATCCGCCGTGGTCACTAAATAAGCGCTATAATCGCTACTGCTAATCACTTCCTCAGTTCCAAACGAGGCTGTTGTTGCAAACAGTGGTGGAGTGGTATCTATCACTATTGCTTTGTTGTCAGCAAGGTTATGCCCTGCTGGTAAGCGGGTGCTAACCATGGCATTACCTGCCACATCCCGAACGGTGCCTACCGTGTAGCTACTAACAGTTAAGTCAAGGCTGCCATCGCCTGCGCCCACGGTATAGGTGCCGGTGAGAACCCTGCCTTGCGTTGCGGCGGTTAAGGTGATGACGTCTCCGGTATCCAGAGTGACAGCAAAAGTGCTGCCCGCCTGCACCCTTTCATCGGTGGTTGCGGTAATAATAATGCTATCACCTTCGTTGTAAGAACCATCTGTGGCGCTTGAGTTAAAGGTTTTGATGGTAGGGGCGGTATCCAAGGTGGTGGCGATGAGCACAACGATAGCGCTACCCTGTGGCGCAGCATTACCAGCAGCGTTGGAAACATCAGCGGTAATGGTGATCTCACCCGCCTCTAAGCTGCTGATATCGGTGG
>NVVP01000033.1 GCA_002402245.1 Gammaproteobacteria bacterium
TTAATTGACGCGTGGCTCTGTCAGTATTAGCGAACAATCCAATATTACCTTGCCAATTTTTGTCAGCATCTTGTGAAGAATAATAGTGATCACCCAGCATTAAACATAAACGTGCATGATTAAGTATTAAACGATAACAACCATTATCAATGCTTTTCTGTGCCTGCGCCCTATTATCGAGTAAACGTTTTGACCATTTTTTTACTTGGCTCAGCCAAGGTTTAGAGTTACTGATCAATCCATAAGGAAAATTAAAACAGGCTGCTAACCTTGCTTGGTATTCTTTTTCGCTTTCAGGGTCATAACGACAATTCTCATAACCCCATTCTTTACTTATACGCGCTAACATCACGGTTAAAGACTCTGCTTTTTCTGATAAATAATCGTTATGTGTTTCTTTTTTAGGTAAAGGTAAACGATGATGAGAAACAATCAACCATGCCACTAATTGCGCGACAGGCGGCAAATTACATAGCGGCTTTAAGCTTTGCTGCATAACCAAACTTTTAAGTTGCACTTCATCAATTTCACCATTGGCTAATGCACTTAACCATTGCGTATCATCATCGCTCCCTTTCATTTGAATAAACGCACTCAACAACAAAACCGATATCCACTCATGGCGAATAGGATCGCCCTTAAAGGCATCTTTATTATTAGGCTTTAATTTTTGTTGAAATAGTTGCGTGGCCTTTCCCCAATCGTGAAATAAAGCAGCTAAGCCTGTTAATGCTTTTATTAACGGTAAATAATGCCAATCATTTTCTATATCTGAATGTAAAATATTACGTCTAGTTTTATTAACCGGTACAACACCCTCGGCATTAAATTTACTTCTCTTTCCTACCACCCACACCAGTTCGGATCTAGAGCGACTTCTGATCCAGAAACAGCTCACGGCTGTATTTTTACTTGCTGTTTTGCGTAGTAGCTTTTTTACTGCAAGTAGACCTTCTTCTGTAATCACAGTTTGCCATGTATTGCTACCAATTCTATTGGCAAAGGCATCGAGCACTCTGCGTGTTTTGTTTAATGCTTTTTTCTCACATTGGGAAATGAATGTGACCATCATAATTGGTCAGCCTCGGCACAGATTTGTTTAACGCTATCAAACATAAAATCTAAGGCTTTGTGTTTAGTGAAATTTTGCAGGCATTGTTGACGGAATTCTTGTTCTGTCGCGCCTTCTTTGGCACAAATAAAGGCCCACGGTAGGATCAGGGTGTCTTTTATAAGATCAGCCACATCAAACACCAATGCACCCCTTCGTGTCTTGCCATGCATAACGGCAAAACCGTGAGGGATTCCAAGTACCCAAAGGGTGGTGGCTGCGAGTCCGTAGGCTAAGTAGTTACCGTGATTTAGAAAGTCATTGGCAATATCGGTTGATTGATGTTGGCGAGTGAAATTTTCAGTTTTGGTATTGTTAGCGGATATGCGGTATAGGCTTTTGGTGAGTGCCATTTCATCTGTTAAGAGCTTATTAACGGTAGTAGCTTTGTCTATTTTAAGTCTGAATTGCTTGAGTAGCTGTTCATCTGCTTGAAAACCTTCGAGGTTTAGATCTTTATCCTTAGACCATATTTTTTGCATATATTCTATGCGCCATAATTGAAACTGTTTGGCTACTTTAAGGCGCTTATCTTCTTCAAACCAAAATGACATCCAAGCTTGCACATATTCTGTGGGCCTGTATTCACTTTGGGGAGATAACCATTCTATTTCATTAGCCGCGATTAACGGAGTGCCACCACTGCCACTAAAGCCGATTAATACACCTGCTTGCGCCAACATTCTCACTGCGGCTTGGGTGATAGAGGTGCCAGTGCCTAATAATATGCACGTCGTATTGGCGATGGGAATATTCCAATACTGATTCTCACTTTCTTCTTCTGTGAGATACAATACTCGACCATCTTTTTGCATCACTCTGCATTTGTCCAAATAATAAATATTGGCACGCTTAGAGTGCAAAATTTCTTTTAAATCGGTTAGTTGTTCCACTATTTAGTTCACCACAAGTTTGAAATATAAATACTTCCTTGCTCAGCTAAACCTTTACACCTTCCATAGTGAAATTTAGGCTAAATACTATTGTGCGTTTTATACTATGTTATTAAGTCCCTTAAGTAACCGGGAAAAATTCACTTTTTATCCTTAGGCTTAAATAACAACATTTATCATGATCTTTTTAATTTAAGCTTTTATGTATGAAAACATATAAGAAAGTCATTAGTTGACCTACCCCCATAAAATAATTTTTTATTGATGGTTTTTTAGGATTTTTTGAGCGCAATGTTGGATACTTTGACGTAGTGAAGCGGGTGAGATAATAGTGACATGCTCAGCATATCGTAAAATATCAGCTAATAGTTCTTTAGAATGCTTATAAGGGATTTTAAGTTCAAAAATATCATTTTCTAACCATTGTCCCTTTTGCTCTGGATGCCATGTTTCTTTTGCAATCCAAAATGAGACCGGTGCTTGAAAATGTAATACGGCCCTATTTGATGATGAGCCAGAGAATATTCCGTATGTCTGTTGTGTGGCTTCATCTATTTCTTTTGGGGCAATAATATGGGATTTCTGGTGGCATTGCGTCACCTTACTAATACCATCAATAGAAAATGTTCTAAGCTCATTTCTTAAATGGCAATAGCAGTCTAAATACCAATTATCTTTATAATGTACTATGCGCTGAGGTGAAATAACTCTTGTTGTTTTTTGCTGTTTTTGACGATTGATAAAATCAATTTCTACTTGTCGTTCATCAAAGGTCGCTTTAGCAATTTCTTTAAATATGTTTTCATCAAATTGTCGATGAAAAACATTGATTAACCTGAGTTTATTACTAATGTTTTCTTCGGGATCAATTTTACTTGATAGCAGAACTTTAATTTTATCTTTTGCTATTGATAATTGCTCAGAAATCAATCCAGTATCAAGGTTTTCTAATAATTGTTCTAATACTAATAAAGCATACAGTTCTTGGTCATTAAACCATAACCCAGGTAATTCAAAGCGTTGCCCTTTGCGATAAAACCAACCATGTTTATCTGCGCTGTATTCTAAAGGTGCACCATAGGTATCTCGTAAATCATTAATCCGCCTTTTAAGGGTTGAGTCTGAACATTCAAGTTCGCTTAATAAGTGTGCTTTACTCACTAAAGTGCCATAAGCTTGAGAAAAAATACGGTGTAATTGATAAAGTTTGTCGCGTTTATCCATAATTCAATCTCTTAGTTAAGTAAATCAAACTCCTGAATCTTATGCGAATAAGGACAGGTAAACTTTAAGTAATAAGCGCTCAGTTGCAAATCTTCTTTATCCCCTTCGATACCATGAAGTCGGTCACCCACCACGGGAAAGCCAAGCAAGGCACTATGCCTTCTGATTTGGTGTTTTCGTCCTGTATCAATCGAAACGTCCAATAAAGAACGGTCACTCGCCTGCTCATATTTCGTTAAGGTAAAATAACTAATAGCATGGCGATCATCAATATCACTATCTACTTTTATTGGATTTTGTTTACTTGCTTTGTCATCAAACTTGCCATGCACCCATATTTGATAACGTTTTTCAACTAGTCTATCTTGAAATAACTTTGATAATGCCGCCGCGGAATTTTTTTCGTGAGCAATAATAATTAAACCATTTGCCGCTCGATCTAAGCGATGTACAACAAAACTCACTCGTTGCGGTTTAAGGTGTTGYTCWGCCCARCGRGYAATGGTGCAATGATCCCCCCATTTTGAGCCTTGAGATAGCATTCCATACGGTTTATTCCATATACTGTAACGACCTTGATCACTAATTAAGGTGGGTTCAGGTGGTTCGCGTTCTAATACCACTTTGTCATAATAAAGATGTACTGTTTCACCTAAGCTTAATACTCTTTTTGCTCGACGAAGCCGCTGCGTTTTTTTACCTTTAGTTACCCAAACTGCGCCCTTTTGCATAATTAACTTAATTTTCTGTTTTGATAGCATTGTTTCTGATGCTAGCAAATCAACTGCTATAAGGCCTTTTTGGCTTACTTCTATGTGTTTTTCAAACCGTAATGAACTATCAGGCATTTTATGATTCTCTGCTTTGGCGTAGAATGACTTTCTTTCTATATATAGGATGTTAGGTCAATGTTTTCACACTATCTAAAACTTGCTTGCCTATTTATTATCCCGTCTTTTTTAAACCTTGCCTATGCCGATGTGTATAAATGGGTTAATGAAGACGGTGAAACTAGTTATGCTCAACACCCTCCAGCGGGTATAGATGCTAAGTTAATGAGCGCCCCTCCTCCGCCTGCCATTGATCCTAATGTGGCCCAAAAGAAAATAGATACCTTAATTGAAAAACAAGATGGTACCTATGAAGCCAAACAACAAGAGCGATTATTAGCAGAAAAAGAGGCTAAGAAAGCAGAAGAAAGACAGAAATACTGCGAAACCTCTAGACAAAACGTGCAGCAATATCAAAATAACCCTGGCCGAAAAATGATCGATTCTGACGGTAATGTAACTAAACCCAATGAAGAGCAACGCCAAGAAAAAATACGCGAGTTACAAGAGCGTATTGCCGAACATTGCAGCAAATAAGGAATAGAATATGCCTTACTTAAATATTTTAACTAATCAATCGATTGATGATGAATCATCATTCTTAAAAACTACCAGTAAAACGCTTGCCCAAGCAACAGGAAAAGCAGAGTCCTATGTCATGGTCGCGCTAGAAGCTAAAGCGAGTATGAGCATGGCAGGTAGTGAAGCTCCTGCTGCTTTTCTAGATTATCGTGCTTTAGGTCTGCCAGCTGATCGTACAGCATTTTCTGATGTTTTATGTTCACTCATCACCGAGCAATTAGGTATTCCAGGCGATCGAATTTATATCAGCATGACAGATTCAGAAAGAAACAACTGGGGCTGGAATCACCGCACCTTCTAAACATTCACTAGAGGCTTGCCTCTACACATTACTAAATTATAGGTTCATATCAACACAATGCGTTCTTCAAAAATTCTTATTGCCACTTTAAAAGAAACTCCTGCTGATGCTGAAGTTATCAGCCATCAACTTATGTTACGTGCTGGACTTATCCGTCGTTTAGCATCGGGCTTATACACCTGGTTACCGATGGGTTTAAAAGTACTACGTAAAGTCGAAGCGATTGTGCGTGATGAAATGGCTAATGCCGGCGCTCAAGAACTATTAATGCCTTCTGTTCAACCTTCAGAGCTATGGCAAGAAAGTAAACGCTGGGAAAAATATGGCCCGGAATTATTACGCATGACCGATCGCCATGGTCGTGAATTTTGTTATGGCCCAACCCATGAAGAAGTGATTACCGATTTAGTCCGCCAAGAACTGCGTAGCTATAAACAATTACCTATCACCTTTTATCAAATTCAAACTAAATTCCGTGATGAGATTCGTCCTCGCTTTGGTGTGATGCGTGCACGTGAATTTTTGATGAAAGATGCCTATTCATTCCATATCGACCAAGCCTCATTACAAGAAACCTATGATGGTATGTTTGCTGCGTATAGTCGTATTTTTGATCGTATTGGTTTGAATTATCGTCCAGTACAAGCTGATACAGGCAGCATTGGTGGTGAGCAATCTCATGAGTTCCACGTGCTTGCAAGCTCAGGTGAAGATGATATTGCATTTAGTGATGCAAGTGACTATGCCGCCAATGTTGAGCTAGCTGAAGCTATTGCACCATCGGGTGATCGAGCAGCCGCTACAGCGACTATGACAACAGTTGATACACCTAAAAAATATACTATTGATGATGTGTGTCAGTTTTTATCTATTCCTACATCACAATGTTTAAAAACATTATTAGTGGAAGGTTCAGAACAAGGAGCTGTTGTCGCATTGGTATTACGTGGCGATCATGACCTCAATGAAATTAAAGCTGAAAAACAAGCCGCTGTTGCTGAACCTCTAACCTTTGCTACACCAGAACAAGTATTACAAGCATGTGGTGCTAATGTTGGTTCTATCGGCCCTGTTGGCTTAACTATTCCGGTTATTGTTGACCGTGCTGCTGCTCATGTTGCTGACTTTGTTTGTGGTGCTAATGAAAATGAGAAACACCTGACAGGCGTTAACTGGGGACGCGACTTAGCTGAGGCTGAAGTTGCTGATTTACGTAATGTTGTCGCCGGTGATGCCAGCCCAGATGGTAAAGGTACCTTGGATATTGCCCGCGGTATTGAAGTCGGTCATATTTTCCAGCTTGGCGATAATTACAGTCAAAAACTGAATGCTAATGTCTTAGCTGACACGGGTAAATCACAAATACTAACCATGGGTTGTTATGGCATTGGTGTTTCGCGTGTTGTGGCAGCGGCAATCGAACAAAATCACGATGAACGTGGCATTATTTGGCCTTTAGCTATTGCCCCGTTCCAAGTAGTGTTAATTCCAATGAATGCACATAAATCTGTACGTGTACGTGAGGCGGCAGATGCTATTTACACCCAGCTAATAGAAGCAGGCATTGATGTATTACTTGAAGACCGTGGATTACGTCCTGGCGTTGCTTTTGCTGATATGGAATTAATAGGTATCCCGCATCGTTTAGTGCTTGGTGAGCGTGGTTTAGATAATGGCATCATTGAATACAAATCACGCGCCACTGGCGAAGGTGAAGAATTTGCACTTGCTGATGTTGTTACAGAATTGAAAAAACAGTTAGCCCAGTAATAGTTGAAATTACAGTTTCACTGATTTTATAAATAGACATGATTAGATTAAACCTAACGTTTGGCTGATGAGGATTAAACAATGACCACAACACGTACAGTATCTGACAGCATGGGTGAGCTAGAAGTACCTGAACACGCGCTCTATTCGGCTCAAACCCAACGTGCGATTAATAACTTTCCTGTTAGTGGTCAGCCGCTTCCTGAAGATTTTATTCGTGCATTATTATTAGCTAAATCTGCCGCGGCTAAAGCCAATGTAAGCCTAAAACAAATTCCTGAGGATATGGGCTTAGCCATCTGCCAAGCTGCTGAAAATATGCTTAATGAAGATGATTTAATGCAGCATTTTCCCATCGATACTTTTCAAACAGGTTCGGGAACAAGCTCCAATATGAATGCCAATGAAGTATTGGCAACCGTAGCAAGCAAGATTTATGGCAAGACTATTGGGCCCAATGATCACATTAATTGTGGTCAAAGTAGCAACGATATTATTCCATCAACGATTCATATCAGCGCAGCACTTAAGCTTGCCAATGAATTATTGCCAGCATTAAGCTACTTGTCTGAAACCATTCGTCAAAAAGCCAGCAAGATTGATCACCATATAAAAACCGGTAGAACACATCTGATGGATGCGATGCCTGTTCGTATGAGTCAAAGCCTAAATGGTTGGGCTGCACAAATTGAGCAAAATATCGTACATCTTAAGCAGCTTCAACCAGCGCTACAAACTCTTGCACAAGGCGGTACAGCTGTTGGTACTGGTATTAATGCCCATCCTGAATTTGCCGAACAATTTAATAAAGAGTTATCGATACAAACAGGATTAACCTTTAGCCCAGCCAAAAACTTTTTTGCATTAATCGCATCTCAAGATACAGCGGTTGCCCTATCGGGACAACTTAAAGCGGTGGCAGTTACAATCACTAAAATTGCTAATGATCTACGTTGGATGAACTCTGGCCCCTTAGCCGGTTTAGGTGAAATTGAATTAGAAGCTTTGCAACCAGGCTCTTCAATTATGCCGGGTAAAGTTAATCCGGTTATTCCTGAAGCAGCAGCGATGGTCGCAGCCCAAGTAATTGGCAATGACGCCACCATCACCATTGCCGGCCAGTCAGGAAACTTTGAGCTAAACGTTATGCTGCCATTAGTGGCTAATAACCTACTGAACAGCTTAACTATTTTGACATCAATAAGTCATTTGCTTGCAGATAAGGCTATCGCGACGTTTACTGTTAATGCTGAACAATTGGCTGTTGCCCTGTCTCGCAACCCTATTTTAGTGACCGCATTAAACCCTGTTATCGGTTATGAAAAAGCAGCTGAAATTGCCAAACAAGCCTATAAAGAAGGTCGGCCTGTTATTGATGTGGCTGCTGAGCTAACTGATATTTCTATAGCAGAGTTAACAAAATTATTAGACCCGTTAAAATTAACTCAAGGTAATATATAAACGATTACTTAAAATTATTATGTTGAAAATAACCAGTATTATTCTTTTAGCTCTACTCGCAACCGCATCAATAGCTAAAACGATAGAACGTACTGAAAATAAAGAGGGTGTGGTTGAGTTTTCCAATACCAGTAGCACCAGTACAGGTAATAAGAGAACCGTAATTTATAAATCAAAACATAATACCGTAGTTACATTTTCAGATGAAATGCCAAGCAATGTTGCATTTGAGATATTGCGCTTTGATTGTTACGCCTGTAATCCAGACTCCACTATCAATTGGCATAATGTTAAATTAAACAGCACTGCTTTTTCTAAAACAGTACTTAAAGTGGCTAAAGTTCATCAGGTTGACCCCGCTCTTGTTCGGGCTTTAATACATGCAGAGTCTCACTTTAACCCCTTGGCCACATCCCGAGTTGGCGCACAGGGTCTAATGCAGTTAATGCCGGCTACTGCAAAAGAATTAGGTGTCAGAGATTCCTTAGATCCYACSCAAAAYATTCAAGGYGGAGTRAAATAYATTGCTCAACTKTTRAAACAGTTTAAYGGYAATATTTCAYAYGCTACCGCSGCCTACAATGCMGGYCCTAATGCTGTTAGGAAATACAAAGGCATTCCCCCYTAYAAAGAAACYCAAGTCTATGTRAARCGSGTMGCKATTCTCCAYCAACGTTATAARAARGTTATTTAANCAGKTGGTATCACTAMARAAGYAYCTCGMKAATAATGACAAKTTGATTCAYGCYACCATRCAGAAAGTAGAGTCRCAYRTTCAACGCCAAGTWGRAGGCTGGTTTYACAASAYATTATTATTRAAAGACTGCGATGTGCCGTTTAAATATAAACGYCAAAARGTGTATCAATGYTTAAAAGGYGCRCGTGTWGATTTAATCTACTATNNNASCMGYGAMSAAATYGCMGGRATGAAATTTGAAGTAATGAATGTMGTTAAGGTTRCACGTTCGTGACTGAGCARCKCTGTCCYTGTTTAAGCGGTSATAACTAYMGCTTATGCTGYCAACCACTYCATACTGGMGCACRAGTRGCYCAGAGYGCCGAACAGCTCATGTGCTCGCGTTATGCSGCYTTTGTGCTCGGACATATCGACTATTTGATTAATACSYTACATCCAAGTAAACGACARGMAGATGATAAGCAGGTKYTACAACAYACYATTTCATCCACTACATGGCTGGGTCTGAGAATAATAAGGCAKCGTRCAACKACRCAGTCTGYTACSGTTGAATTTATTGCTTTTTACCAAGATGAAGGTATTGGCCAATTACATGAAAAATCACAGTTCATTAAAGAGAGTGCACAGTGGTTTTATCTTGATGGTGAGCAATTAGCCCCGATCAAACTAGGCCGTAATGAACTCTGTTTTTGCGGCAGTGGTAACAAGTTTAAGAAATGTCATGAGAATAGTAACAGCGCTTAAAGCTATTCCTTTCCTCTTTTAAACTAGTGCTCTTCTTTATGAGTTAGATAAAGCGTCAAACCAATCAAGGCAATACCCGCTGACAATGCAAGTAAATCTAACGGAGTATGAAATTCCATACTGATTGCATGCTCAAAGAAATTAACAATCAAAATCATTAATATCACTCGGCCAAGACGTGTTTTTAAATCATCTAAACTATGAATGGCAAGCACTGAAGGGTTTTCTGAATTTTCTGCTTGCTCTATTTTACTAATAAAAAGCTCATACAGACCTAATGAGAATATAAGTAAAACAGTAGCTAGTAAATAACCATCAATAATTTCGACTACATGAGTGACGGTTGCAGTTCTAAATTCAGAACGTGCTTCACCGACCAAATCAGGCGAAAGATATTCCCCTAAATGAGCCAGCATAAAATAAGCATCTACCGTCGCAATATAAAACATTGCAAACGCGACCACCAGACTCACCAAAACAGCTGATAATACTGAGAAACGACTATTCCATAATATACTTTCGAATATTTTTTCCATGCTAAATAGGTTCTCTTAAATTAGGTGATTAGTTAGGCTGCTTGCACTGGAATACTATGTCTAGTATTAATGATGTCATTCTTTTCATTTAAATAAACTAATGTGGGTTTAAAGTCTGCAACTTCTTTTTCATCCATTACCGAATAAGCGCAAATAATGATGCGATCACCAGGCGATGCTTTGTGCGCTGCGGCACCGTTTACAGAGATAATATTTGATCCTGCTTCTGCGCGAATTGCATAGGTGGTAAACCGTTCACCATTAGCTACATTATAGATTTGAATCTGCTCATACTCATGTATACCAGCAGCATCTAATAAGTGGCTATCTATCGCACATGAGCCTTCGTACTCTAGTTCAGAGTGGGTGACACAGGCGCGATGTAGTTTAGTTTTTAATAAAGTCAGTTGCATGTACGGCAAATTCAGTAATTGAGAACGCGGTATTATCGCTTTTTAGCTGAAATCAAGCAAGATCACAGGTGATATTATCTATCAATCTTGCCTTTCCTAAACGCGCTGCAACTAAAATTACCAGTGATTTATCCTGCCTATCAGCTCGATCTAAATCTTCAGTGCGTCGGATATCAAGGTACTCAGCTACAAAACCTAATTCAGTTAATGCTGACATAGCCTGCTGCTGTATTAAATCAAAGCTATCTACAGATAATTCAATTCTCGCTTTTACATCTTGTAATATGCGGTATAAATGAGCCGCATGGCTGCGCTGCTCACTCGTTAAGTATTGATTGCGAGAGCTCATTGCCAAACCATTGTCTTCACGTAAGGTAGGCCCTGAGACAATCTGAGTACTTAAATTTAGTTCGGTCGCCATCCTGTTGATTAAACTAAGTTGTTGGTAATCTTTTTCACCAAATATGGCCCAATCAGCCTGAACTATATTTAAAAACTTAGCCACTACTGTTGCTACACCATCAAAATGACCCGGACGGTTTAAACCGCATAGCTTGTCATCCATATTAGGCACACTAATAGTAGTGTGAACATCCATGCCATTAGGGTACATAACATTAGCGCTAGGTGTAAAAACCACATCACAATCATGATCTAATAATAGCGTCATATCCGCATCTAAGGTGCGAGGATACGCATTCAGATCTGCTTTATCATCAAACTGTAATGGATTAACAAAAATACTCACAATGACCTTGTCAGCTAATTGTTTTGCTTTCTCAAGCAGCGACAAATGACCTAAGTGAAGGTTGCCCATTGTCGGTACAAATGCAATGGTTTTATTCTGTTGCCGCCATTTTTTTACTTGTGTTTGTAATGTTGATATTTGCTCAAACTGATGCATTAATAGTTTTGCTCTAATGTAGGAAATTCACTCGACTTTACCTTATCCACATAAAGTGCGACTGCATCAGAAATATTACCGGTGTCGGCTAAGAAATCATGACTAAAGCGTGGCCGCCTGCCTTTGCTTATGCCTAACATGTCATACAATACCAATACTTGACCATCACAATCAGAACCCGCACCAATGCCAATAACGGGAATATCAACAGCCTCTGTCACTCGCTTACCTAATTCAGCGGGCACGCATTCTAACACCAACATATCAGCACCTGCTGCTTCTACACGTTTAGCATCATCAATTAACTGCATTGCACCGTCTGTATCACGTCCCTGCACACGATAACCGCCTAAGCGATGCACTGATTGCGGCAGTAAACCTAAATGGGCACAGACAGGAATTCCTCGCTCGGTAAGCTGTTGGATAATATCAACTACCACCTCACCACCTTCAAGTTTCACCATATGAGCACCACCATCAGCCATTAGGCGTGCTGCATTATTAATAGCCTGCTCACAGTTGGCGTAGCTCATAAAAGGCATATCAGCAATGACAAACACCGTCTCACTGCCACGAATTACATTACGCGTGTGATAAACCATATCGTCGACACTAACAGGCAAGGTACTTTCTTGACCTTGAATGACCATACCTAATGAATCACCGACTAAGATTACATCAATTCCAGATTGCTCTAGTACATGACTAAAACTAGCATCATAAGCTGTCAACATGACTATTTTGTCATGTTCTGCTTTCATCTTACGTAATTTAGTTAAATTGACTCGGCTCATTTTCTCTTCTCTTTTTCAGGCAGTGGATTGTAATATTGCTTGCCACTTTTTATTGCCATAATTTGTTCTAATAAATTCTGATAATCTTGCTCGCTATTAACCAAATCAAGCTGTTCAGCATTAACGATTAATAACGGTGAATCATTATAATAATGGAAAAAATCGGCATAACTTTCAGTCAATTTTTTCAAATAAGCATCTTCAATTCTCTGCTCATAAGCAATTCCACGCTGAGATACTCGGTTTTTTAACACGGCCATTGGGGCTTGTAAATAAATAACTAAATCAGGTTTACGGTGTGCCATGGTCAGATTGTCATACACCATATTATATAAAGCCAATTCATCATCATCGAGGGTAATCTGAGCAAATAGACGGTCTTTTTCAACCATAAAATCTGCAATATGCCGATTACTAAATAAATCATCCTGTTGTAAAGTTTTGCTTAGCTTAACTCGTTGCATTAAAAAGCATAGTTGAGTGGGCAAGGCTGATTGTTTAGGCTCTAAATAAAACTTTTCTAAAAAAGGATTATTCTCAGGTTGCTCTAATAAGGTTTTGGCCGAAAAACTTTCTGCTAAACGGTTAACTAGATGTGTTTTACCTACGCCGATAGGACCTTCAACAACAATATATTGGTGTGATAATTGTTCAGACATAACTTAACTCAAACGCTTTAATTGATTGATGGGACATTGTTGTAGCAAGATCTCCATACTGGCTAATGTCGGTATAGATAAATTAGGCGCAATTTCAGCCAAAGGATAAAGCACAAATTCACGTGAGGCTACGCCCGGGTGCGGTACCGTTAAACGCTCATCAGCCAAAGTTTCATTGGCATAAACCAATAAATCTAAATCTATGGTCCGCTCACCCCAGTGACGTAAACGTATACGTCCCTGCTCTTGCTCTATTTGTTGTAATTTATCTAATAACTCATGGGGAGATAATGATGTTTCAACTTCAACCACGGCATTAATATAATCTGGTTGATCTTGTGGCCCCATCGGTGGGCTTGCATAACGCGATGAGCTTATTACAACACTTATATTATTAATCGCATCCAATGCTGTAATTGCAGAGTCAATTTGAGCAATAGGATCAGATAGATTACTCCCTAGTCCAATATAAATACCTTTCATTATTCACTCTTTTCAACAGGTTTCTTACGGCGACGGCGAGGTTTACGCTTGGCCTTTGTTTTAGTCGGTGACGTTAATTGATTCACCATAGTTTGCTGTTCAGATTCATCGGCAAACTGAAATACAGTCCACCATTCAGCTAGCTCTGTTAATGGCTCACCTGATTCTGCACGTAATAATAAAAAGTCATACGCAGCTCTAAATTTTGGATGTGTTAATAGTCTAAAAGCACGCTTGCCTCTACGCATTTCTAAACGGGGCTGCAAAGTCCAAATATCACGCGTCATTACAGTAAATCGTTTGGGAATAGCCACACGGGTAACTTGCGTTAAAATCACATCTGTCACAGCACGTTGTAATGCCGGAATAGGCGGTATATTTCGCTCTTTATTTTGCTGCCAAAGCTGTCGAGTAGGTTCCCAAAGGATCGCCGCAAACAAAAAGGCAGGTGTTACGGTCTTGCCTTCATCGATACGTTTATCGGTATTTTCCAACGCCTTCATTAATAAGGTGCGAGGATAATCATCTTGCTCAGTATGTAAGACCTTATCTGTTTGAGGAAATAGATGCTCAAACACATGATAATGACAAAGTAACTCATGTGTTACCGCAGCATTGCCACTTAGGTATAATTTTAACGATTCTTCAAACAGGCGAGCAGCTGGAATATCAGATAATAATTTAGCACATTGAGGAATTAACTTTTCTGTTTCAGGATCAAGCTTTAAGCCAAGTTTACCCACAAAACGAACTGCTCTTAACATCCGGACTGGATCTTCTCGATAACGTGTTTCAACATCACCAATAAGCTTAATAACACCTGATTTTAAATCGCCAATACCGCCAGTGTAATCAATGATAGAGAAATCACGAATATTGTAATACAAAGCATTAATGGTAAAGTCACGCCGCCACGCATCTTGTTCCATGGTGCCGTAGACATTATCACGCATGATTCGACCGGCACCATCCACATCTATTTCTGCTTGAGGCGGCGCTCGGAATGTAGCGACTTCAATAATCTCACGGCCATGGCGAACATGAACAAGCTTAAATCGTCGTCCGATTAACTGACTACGGCGAAATACTTTATGAACTTGTTCGGGTGTAGCGTTGGTGGTGATATCAAAGTCTTTCGGTTCATGACCTAATAATAGGTCGCGAACACAGCCGCCAACTAAGTAGGATTCATAACCGGCTTCTTTTAATCCATACAAAACATGTAATGCGGCTGCACTAATTTGTTTGCGTGAAATAGTGTGTTCTGAACGAGGAATTATTAATGCTTCAGAAACATTATCATCTAGTCCTCGGCCTCGAATTCGCGGTTTCTTTTTAGCAAACCGATCAAATATTTTATTTAAAGATAGCATAGCGCCCTATCATATCATGCTTAGCTTATCGTCTATACCCGTTATCATTCAAGATACCTATTTCCATCTAGTTCAGATGAAAATAACTTTAAAACATACCTAATTGTAATTTAGCCGCTTCGCCCATCATGTCTTTTGTCCATGTTGGTTCCCACACTATTTCAACTTTAACTTCATTTACGGTACAAATTGTAGCTATTTTCTCTTCAATTTCTCCTGGAAACGTCTGGGCTACTGGGCAACCCGGTGCAGTTAAGGTCATTTTAATATCAATATCAAAGGTATCACTCACTTCAATGTCATAAATCAAACCAAGTTCATAAATATTAACTGGAATTTCAGGGTCAAAGATGGTCTTTAACATCTCAATCACATCGTCTTTAATTTCTTGTTTGTTTTCATCATTCATAACTAGGCTCTATTCTGTTGTTATTGAAATATCATGGTCACTATCCATCGCTGCGTGCATGGTATGCCATGATAAAGTAGCGCATTTTACTCGAGTAGGAAACTCTTTCACGCCGCCTAAGACTTCAAGTTTTCCTAATGCACTATGGTCAAATTCTTCGCCAGTTAACTGCTTATGCATCTGCTGATAAATATGTTCAGCTTCTGGCAGTGTTTTTCCTTTTAAAGACTCGGTCATCAATGAGGCAGAGGCAACTGAAATAGCACAGCCACTACCTTGAAAACTGACATCAGCAATAGTATCGCCGTCTAGTTTTAAAAACACCACTAAAGTATCGCCGCACAATGGGTTATTGCCATGAGCTAAATGATTAGCATCTTCCATTTCACGAAAATTACGTGGTTTCTTATTGTGGTCCATTATCACTTGTTGATAAAGGTCCCTTAAATCAGCTGAACTCATGCAAATAATTCCTGTACTTTCTTAATGCCTAAAACCAAGGCATCAACTTCTTCCATTGTATTATAAAACGCAAATGAAGCGCGTGCTGTTGCCGGGATACCAAAGTATTGCATCACAGGTTGAGCACAATGATGCCCGGTGCGGATAGCAATTCCCTGCTGATCAAAAATAGTCCCCACATCATGAGGATGAACACCGTCAATCATAAAGGATAAAACACTGGCTTTTTCTTTGGCGGTACCAATTATTTTAACACCCCCCATAGCGGTTACTTTCTCAGTCGCGGCCACTAATAAATCATGTTCATAAGCCGCGATATTAGCCATACCAATAGACAGCATATAATCAATAGCAACGCCTAAACCAATTGCTCCAGCGATGTTCGGTGTGCCCGCTTCAAACTTATAAGGTAATTCATTATATTGAGTTTTCTCAAAGCTGACCGAAAGAATCATGTCTCCACCGCCCTGCCATGGAGGCATTGCTTCAAGTAATTCTTTTTTACCAAAAAGCACGCCAGTACCCGTTGGCGCAAACATTTTGTGACCAGAAAAGACATAAAAATCACAGTCTAAATCTTGTACATCAATTTCCATATGAGGAACAGCTTGAGCACCATCGATTAAAACAGGAATAGACTTCGCATGTGCTTTGTCGATCATACCTTTAATAGGATTAATCGTACCTAATGCATTAGATACATGGCCCACCGCTAGAATTTTAGTTTTATCATTTAACAAGTCATCAAATGAAGACAGGTCTAATTCACCTAAATCTGTCATTGGAATAATTTTTAAAATAGCACCCGTTTGTTCACACAGCATCTGCCAAGGAACAATATTAGCGTGATGTTCCATATGGCTAATAAGAATTTCATCACCCGCCTGTAACATCGGTCTAACAAAACTTTGTGCTACTAAATTAATAGCTTCTGTCGCACCGCGAACAAAGATAATTTCTTGCTCAGATTGTGCATGAATAAAATCACGTACTTTTACTCGTGCACCTTCGTAAGCATCGGTCGCCAATTGGCTTAAACGGTGCACGCCACGGTGAATATTCGAGTTATATTCTAAATAATACTGTGAAACCGCATCAATTACTTGCCGTGGTTTTTGACTACTTGCTGCATTATCTAAATACACCAAGGGATAATCATTCACTTGTTGGTCAAGGATAGGAAAATCATGTCTAATTGATTCAATATCTAACATATAGCCATACTCATTAAAGATAAAAAACAGAAAGTAGTGAACTTAAAACCAAGTAATTAGATGCTTGGTTTGGGTAAGCGTTGCTCCACCACATTCGCTAATGCTGTTCTAATTAGTTCAGAATCGATTCTATCGAGTACATCCGCTGTAAAGGCATAAGTCAGTAAGCTACGAGCGCTGACTTCATCTAAACCTCGTGAACGTAAGAAAAACAGGTGGTCGGCATTAATCTGGCCCACAGTACTACCATGACCACATTTAACGTCATCAGCATAAATTTCCATTTCAGGTTTGGTATCAATTTCACAACCACGAGATAATAATAAATTATGATTTTGTTGATTGGCATCAGTTTTCTGGGCATCTTTATGGACCATTACTTTGCCATTGAAAACCCCATGACTATTACCATTGAGAATGCCTTTATACAGCTCATCACTGGTAGTATTCGCTACTGTATGATCAATTCGAGTGTGAAAATCTACATGCTGATCATTATCAACTAAATACAAACCATCCATCACAACATGGGATTGCTCACCTAATAATTGCGTATGCACATCATTTCGGGCTAATTTTGCTCCCAATGAAATACTATTAGTTGTCCACTGGCTTTTTGCTGCTTGTTTAGCCGCTAGTGTCGCAATATGAAATGCTTTCGATGATTCTTGTTGTAATTTATAGTGCTTCAATTGTGCGCTTTCAGCTAAGATCACTTCAGTCACCGTATTGGTAAATGAACTATCCGCATTCAAACCAAGGTAATGTTCAATTATGGTTGCTTCACTATTATCAGCCAATACAATAACGTGACGTAAATGTGTTGCTAAGTTAGCGCTTTCACCTGAGTTAATCACTAATAGCTCAATTGTTTTTTCAATTTTCACATTACTATCAACCGTAACGGCCATACCTTCTGACATCATCATAGTATTTAATGCAGTAAAGCCTGGCTTAGTTAGCTCAACTTGTTGACCAAGGTGAGGTTGAATTAAGTCGACGGCTTCAGACAGAGGTCGAATAATTAAACCTGCTTGCAAACCATCAATTTTTGATAATTCTGCAGAGAACACACCATCAATAATAACAAAACGATACGCATCATCTAACAAAGCATAATCATTACATTGTTCAACTGAAAGAGGCTGAGTTTTAGCCCCATGATTAAATTGTTGGCGAGCAAATGGTCGCAGGCTAGTATATTTCCAATCTTCTTCTTTTTTAGCCGGTAAGCCCGCGTTATTAAATTGTGTCCGCGCTTTTAAACGTAAACTTTTTAACCAGGGTAAATCATCACCAAAAAAAGTCTCATCACTCGAGATACTGGCAAAAGGCGTCGCCAGTTCTGTTATCTGCTTCATTCTGCCTGCCCTTGTTGAACCCAGCTATAACCTGTTTTTTCTAATTCTTTAGCGAGCTCTTTATCACCCGTTTTAACTATCTTGCCATCTGAAAGTACATGAACAAAATCAGGCTCAATATAATCTAGTAATCGTTGATAATGAGTAATCATCACAATTGAACGGTCTGCTGAACGTAGGCCATTAACGCCTTCTGATACTGTTTTTAATGCATCAATATCTAAACCTGAATCCGTTTCATCTAAAATGGCTAATGAGGGCTCTAATAAGGCCATCTGTAATATTTCATTACGTTTTTTCTCGCCACCCGAAAAACCTTCATTTACACCTCGGTGTAAGAATTGCTCATCCATTTTCACTAAGTCTAATTTACTACGTACTAAGCTTAAGAAATCAATCGCATCTAATTCATCCAAACCTTGGTATTTACGTACTGCATTTAAGGCAGCTTTAAGAAGGTAGATATTACTCACACCTGGAATTTCTACTGGATATTGAAAGGCCAAAAACACACCACGCTGCGCGCGTTCTTCAGCCGCTAACTCAAGTAAGTTTTCACCCTTATAGAGCACTTCACCCTGAGTTATTGTATAACCATCTCGACCTGCTAATACATTTGACAGGGTACTTTTACCAGCACCATTTGGGCCCATAATCGCGTGAACTTCACCAGCATTAATCGTTAAGTTAATACCGCGTAAAATTTCTTTGTCGCCCACACTCGCGTGAAGATTTTTGATTTCTAACATTTTCATTGTAATTCTCTTTGTATTTCAGCGATTAAGAACTAACCAACCGAACCTTCTAAGGATAGACTTAATAAATTCTGTGCTTCTACTGCAAATTCCATCGGCAACTGACGCATCACTTCTTTACAAAAGCCATTAACAATCATCGATACAGCATCATCAGCATCTAAGCCGCGCTGCTTACAATAAAACAACTGATCTTCACTGATTTTTGAAGTTGAAGCTTCATGCTCAATCTGAGCAGTAGGATTTTTTACTTCAATATAAGGGAAAGTGTGTGCACCACACTGATCGCCCATTAATAAAGAATCACACTCAGTATAGTTACGGGCATTCTCAGCATTTGGTCCCACACGTACTAGACCACGATACGAATTTTGTGAACGTCCAGCTGCAATCCCTTTAGATATAATAGTTGAACTAGTATTTTTACCTAAATGAATCATTTTGGTACCGGTATCGGCTTGTTGCATATTATTAGTAACCGCAACAGAATAAAACTCACCAGTAGAATTATCACCTTGTAAAATAATACTAGGATATTTCCATGTGATCGCTGAGCCCGTTTCAACCTGAGTCCAAGATACTTTTGAGCTAACGCCACGGCAAGCTGCACGCTTAGTCACAAAGTTGAAAATCCCCCCCACGCCATTTTCATCACCAGGATACCAATTTTGTACCGTAGAATATTTAATCTCAGCCCGATCATGAGCGACTAATTCAACCACTGCTGCATGCAACTGGTTTTCATCGCGCATTGGGGCTGTACAGCCTTCTAGGTAACTCACATAAGCATCATCATCAGCAATAATTAAGGTACGTTCAAACTGACCTGTATTGGCTGCATTAATACGGAAATAGGTTGATAATTCCATTGGGCAACGGGTGCCTTTAGGAATGTAAACAAATGAACCATCACTAAATAACGCTGAGTTTAATGCAGCATAAAAGTTATCTTTATAAGACACTACGCTACCCAGATATTTTTTAATTAACTCTGGATGTGCATGCACTGCTTTAGAAAAAGGCATAAAAATAATGCCATCTTCAGCTAGTTTATCTTGAAAAGTATTAGCCACTGAAACACTATCAAATACAGCATCCACAGCTACACCCGCTAGTCTTGCTCGCTCATCTAAAGGTACGCCTAATTTTTCATAGGTTCTTAATAATTCAGGATCGACTTCATCCAAACTTTTAGGACCATCTGTTTTTTTCTTCGGTGCAGAGTAGTAACTAATTGCTTGATAATCTATTTCAGGATAATTAACATGCGCCCACTCAGGTGTTTCAAGTGTTAGCCAATGGTGATAAGCCTTTAAACGCCACTCAAGTAAGAATTCAGGTTCATCTTTCATACGAGAAATTTTACGAACAGTTTCTTCACTCAATCCGGGAGGAAAAGTATCGGATTCAATATCCGTAACAAAACCTGCCTGATAATCAGTTGCTAATACTTCATTAATTTGTTCTTGTTCAGACATGTAGCTCACTCTTGGTTAATATTTTTTTTGGATGAAACTGAATAGCATGTGTATCTGAAACCTTCTTCACCAACATATCAGACAGCTTTACTTCATCTAACGCATGAAATACTGCGTTATTAATCTTTTCCCAATTAGTTTGAATATCACAATGGTCCTCTTGTTCGCAGTGAGTATCATCACTGACGCACTCTGTAAGCGCGATAGGGCCTTCTATTGCAGCTATAATTTCAGCTACTGATATTTTTTTTGGACTACGACTTAAACTATATCCACCTTGAACTCCCCGCTCAGACACCAACAAGCCATATTGAGATAATGACTTCAATACTTTTCGAACTGTTGGTAGCGGCATATTTACGGCGTCAGACAACGTATGTGCACTGTATTTTTGGTATACGCTCGATGATAAATGACTCATCAATACAATGCCATAGTCTGTTAATTTACCCATTCTTAACATGACATACTCTCCTAAAGTGAGACCATTATAGTATCAATTAAGCTAATAACCAAGTTTTTTAGTCGGTTATTAGCTGGGTGGCGCTTTGCTTAATAATTATGCGATAATCCGACGCTGCTGAACTTTTATCGATCGTTTGCTTACCAAGATAGGTAGGCATCATAATATTGATGACTTTAGATATTTATCTTATTGACTTTTTAGAGCATATAAAATGAAATTAAAATCACTTGTAATTCTTCCTTTCTTATTCGGAGCTCCAGTAATGGCTGACACTCACGCCGCAAAATTAGATACTGAAAAACAAAAATTAAGTTATATCTTTGGTATTAACGCAGGACAAAACATCATGGCTGAAGGTGTCGAATTAGATTTCGATTCATTTATGGCGGGTGTTGAAGATATGTTCAAAGGTAGAGCGCCTCAACTAGATCAAGAAACTGCAGGCAAAGTAATTGGTGCTTTCCAACAAGAAAAAGCACAGCAACTCGCTGCTGAAATGAATAAAAAGCAAAAAATATCGCAAGACTTCATGGAAAACAATGCTAAACAAGAAGGCGTTGTCACAACTGAAAGTGGCCTTCAATACAAAATATTGACCGCAGGCGATGGTGCAACACCGACTGCTGACGATCAAGTACTAGCACATTACAAAGGTACTTTATTAGACGGTACTGTATTTGATAGCTCATATGATCGTGGCGAACCCGCTGCATTTGGTGTAACCGGTGTTATTCAAGGCTGGCAAGAAACATTGCAACTTATGAAAGAAGGCGGTAAATGGGAAATTGTTGTTCCAGCTAACCTAGCTTACGGTCCTCGTGGTGCAGGTCAAGGTTCTCCAATTGGTCCAAACGAAACATTGATCTTTGAAATTGAATTAATCGCGATTACTAAATAGTCTGATTGGTTCAATTTAAAATATCCCCTACTCACTTCGGTGATAGGGGATTTTTTTATGCCTGTAATAAAGTATTCAGTTGCTGCCAGCTGAAATAAGGCCCTGGATCTGTTTTTCTACCAGGTGCAATCTCTTGATGACCTTTGACCTTATCAATAGTTAACCTTGGATATGCATCACACAGTGATTTAATTAGCTGTGTTAGCTGTTGATATTGAACAGCCTCAAACTCTTGATCATCACAGCCTTCTAATTCAATACCAATGGTAAAGTCATTACAGCCTGTTCTGCCCTCCCATGATGATACGCCTGCATGCCATGCACGCTGATGGAATGGTACATACTGTATTAATTCACCGTCACGACGAATTAGCATATGAGCAGACACTTTTAATGTGGCAATCGCTTCAAAGTAAGGATGTGCTGTCGGATCTAATTGATTTAAAAATAAATCATTAATCCAACCACCACCAAATTCACCAGGTGGCAAACTAATATTATGGATAACAATGCCTGAAATATCGTCAATATCAGGACGTTCGTCAGTGTTAGGCGATGAGTGGTACTTAATATCAGCCACTAAGCCAGTTTTTGTATTAAGCTGCAATTTTATTTCCTAATAGCGTGTAATACCATTCGCGTTAAGCTCACCACACCGACAAGCTTGCCCTCATCCATCACAGGTGCTCTAGAGAGTTTAAGTCGCTCAAACAAGCGTGCACAATAGCGAATATCCATCGAAGCATCAACTGTAATCGCGGGCTTAATCATAATTTCATAAACATTAACACGATCAGGCGATTTATCTCGTGCTAATACGTGGTGAGCGATAACTTCTACAGGTATGACAATAGTTATTAACACGCCCCAACCATAACCCGCAATAATTAACTAGTGAATTGGCCACCCTTTAAAAATCCGCAATACACTGATTAAAATAGCAAAGCCAACTGATACGGCCACCCATATAGCGCAAACCTATGGCATAGGTCAATTTGGCACTCACTCAATCATTCCACCGACGGCTGGCCTTTTCTA
This sequence comes from Gammaproteobacteria bacterium, assembly GCA_002402245.1. GTDB lineage: Bacteria > Pseudomonadota > Gammaproteobacteria > Nitrosococcales > Methylophagaceae. The sequence goes on from NVVP01000033.1 coordinate 22,857, forward strand.
ACAAACACATTGGCCCTGCTTTCACAAATTAGGGAATAAGCCCATTTCGAGCCCACGGATAAAGAATGTTAAGCCAAGAACAACTAATAAAACACCTGTTAATATCTCAGCAAGCTTAGGTATCGGCTGCTGTAAAACCACTAACTGGAAAAAGGCTACGACGACTATAATAGGGGTTAAATCACGAGCGCTAGTTAAAAAGTAGCTAAAAAAGATAGAAAATTGTGCTTTCACCCGTTACCCTTGTTAGTTAAGATGAACCTTATACAAGAATGTATAAGGTATCGTGCAATTTTATTAAGCGTAGCCATGACCATTAAAAATACAATTCCAGAAGAAATGATCGCCTCACAAGTAGCGTTAGCACTGCAGGAAGACGTCGGTCAACTTGATTTAACCGCCGACTTGATCCCGATCAAGACTCAGGCAATTGCCACCATTATTACTCGAGAAAAAGCGATTTTATCTGGACAAGCATGGTGTAACCAAGTTTTCCAACAATTAGATCCTAATATCACGATTGAGTGGTTTTTTTCTGATGGTGACCGGCTTGATGAAAATGATGTGCTATGTAAATTAACTGGGTCTGCTCGCACCTTATTAACCGGTGAACGCACCGCGATGAATTTTATTCAAACACTGTCCGCGACCGCAACGCATGTTAATGCTTATGTTGAAGAAATATCAGGACTTGCAACAGATATTCTTGATACCCGAAAAACCATTCCAGGCTTACGTCTTGCACAAAAGTATGCCGTTTTATGTGGGGGGGGAGTTAATCATCGTATTGGTTTATATGATGGTATTTTAATCAAAGAGAATCATATTAATGCCGCAGGGTCTATTGCTGCTGCTGTCGAACATGCACGTCAATACCATGCTGGTATTGATATTGAAGTAGAAGTTGAAAACTTCACTGAACTTAAGCAAGCACTAGCTGCACAGGCCGATATTATTCTACTTGATAATTTTGAACCTGACGATCTTATAAAAGCCGTTGAGCTGAATCAAAAACAAGCAAAATTAGAAGCGTCGGGTGGTATTAACTTAAACACGGTACGCGCTATTGCAGAAACCGGCGTAGATCGAATTTCTATCGGTGCACTCACTAAAGATATTAAAGCCGTTGACCTGTCTATGAGGTTCCTTTAAAACTTAAATTATTGGCTTGCTATCACACCATGCTTAATCGCTAAACGTACTAATTCAACTGGGCTATTAACACCGAGYTTATGTTTTAACAATGTTTGATAGTTTGCCACTGTTTTCTGACCTATATTAAGTAGACCGGCAATATCGTCTACTACTTTKCCTTCTGCCARAAAYTTRAATATCTCAAATTCTCTRGTGGTTARTTTATGYGTTGGATTATCATCACCCGATAARCTTTGTAGTGCAATTTTTTGTGCCATCACWGCACTTAARTARTTATTACCSGCCATCACATCTCGTACTGCRTCCACTAAGTCMTCAGCATCACCTGACTTGGTTACATAMCCMACAGCACCSGCCATTAAAGCCTGTGTTGCAAAGGTCACATTCTCATGCATTGAAAARATAATTATCTTMGCCTGAYTATATCTRGCATAAATACGTCGTAARGCCTCAAGCCCTCCCATCCCGGGCATAGACATATCCATAATCAATACATCAGGTAAACACTCACCAAATAACTGGTAAGCCTCTTCACCACTGCCTGCCTCAGCAATAACCTCAATGCCTTCATGTTGTTCCAATAAACGGCGAACTCCCGACCGCACTACGGCATGATCGTCCGTTAACAACACACGTATAAGACTAGTCATTCTTTACCTCTCGCTAAAATTGGCAGCTCAATATTTAATTTTGTTCCATTATTAGCTGACGTTATTATGTCCAGTCGTCCTTCCAGCCCATCGACCCTTTCTCTAATACCTGCTAAACCAAAGCCTTTAGACTGAGTTAATAAATCAAAACCTAGGCCATCATCCCCTACATATAAGAAGAGTGTATTTGAGTCTTCGATGATAAATAGATCAATCTGCTGTGCTTTTGCATGCCGAGAAATATTAGTCAGGCATTCCTGCATTATCCGATAAGTCGTAATCAACAATGTTTCACTTAAACCTAAAAGGTCACCTCGAATATGATAATTGACCTGTATATTGGGATGACGCTGCTGCCAACCAGAAACCAACTCATCTACCGCTGACTCTAAACCCAGCTCATCTAAACCACTTGGGCGAAGCCTTCGTAGAATATTTCGAACTATATCCATCATCTGACATGCAACTTCATCAATGGCTGAGGCACTATTTCTCGACGCTTCTATTGTTTTAGCTTTTAAAATAGCAGAAGCATCAATATGAATAGCCGTTAAATGCTGGCCTATTTCATCATGTAACTCACGGGCAAGATTCTTTCGCTCATCTTCTTGTACTTTAATCATTTGTTGAGTTAAATGACGGTTATTTGCAATACTCTCTTCCAACGTTCCAGCCATCACATTAAATTTATCACTAATTTTACTTAACTCAGGTAGCGTAAATGTTGGTAACCTTGAGGATAAGTCCCCCTGCTCTAATTTAGTCAAGGCTAGTAAAATATTATCTATGGGCCGTAGGGCTCGAGCCACAAAATAATAAATCAAAATATTAACTACTATAAAAAATAATATTAATAACAGGACAATAGATTCAAGCTCATTCCAGACTTCATAAATTTCATAGGAAGGGTCAGGACTAACCACCACTTCACCGACTAAATATCCCGATTTAAACACCTGCTTTTTACTCACAGGCATTTCATTAGTTACCGTGTCCATTAACCGAACAAACCATTTAGGTGCATGATCATCAGCAAGAGTAGATTGATTACTGTCTTTTAACTGTCCATCGGCATTATAAAAATCTATCCGAAGATGACGAATATTCTTTAGCTCTTTTAAACGAAAAAGTGAGGGTTTATCTACCGCTTCAACCATAGCGCCGCCAGCGTTATACAACGCTATTTCAGCATCCAACATATTGAGTGCAAGAATAGCAGTTGAAGCAATTTCAACACGTACATTCTCACGTGCATTATCCACTGTCGTAATGGCACCCATTACGACAGTAAATAATAATAATGTAGTAATAATCAAATTGAGGCGTAGTTTTAAATTCATCGAAGGGATAATAGTTAACCTAATAACCGCTTATTCTAACGAGTTATTAACTTATTCAATATAGGATAAACTCCTTTTATTTCATTCAGAAAAATAATTATTAATTGAGTAGATAATAAATATTAAACATAAAAAAACCGTGACACTACTTCTAGTGGCACGGTTTAATTAAAATAAAGCTAATAAAAATTATTCCAAACCAATCTGCCATAACTCACGGTTGGCTTCGACAATTTCACCTGTCGTCGCATCAACTTCTACTTTCATTTCTTGATTAGCAATTTTTGTCGCAATATCAAATTCATAAGAAGCTGCACCATTAGCTTCAATCTCATATTCAACTTCAATAATTTCACCGGGATAAATGGCTAAGGCAATTTTACGCGCCTCAGATTCAGTAATCTTCATTTTAGCTTTAAATAATGGGTGCTTTACACTATCCACTTCACGCTCAACTTCTGAAACAAGACCACGGTGAGCATTACACTCCACATCCCAATCAGAACCATCAAGGCCTCGAATATCAAATTCGTAAAAATGACCGCCGTCTTCATTTTTGAATTCAACTTTTACAATATCACCTGGACGCTCATTCAACGCTGCTTTCATGCATTTTTCAAATTGGTGAGGATTATGTCCATCCGCTATTGCAACAGTGCTACTCGCCATCAAAATAATTGATGTTAATAATAATTTTTTCATATTTTAAATTTCTCCATAAATAAAAATAAAAAAGGGCCATCACCAAGTGACAGCCCCTTTTTTAGCATAATGCTATCGTAATTACATTGAGATTTTAATTCCAACCCAGCCAGCACGTGGTGCACCAGCACCTACAAAGCGTGGATCTTCAAAATTGAACCCCGGTGCTTCATCAGGTTCACCATACAGACCAAAGCTTTCGTATTCGCTATCGAATAAATTATCCACTTTCGCAAAGAACTGGAATGTGTCGTTTAGTTTATAACGCGCATGCATGTTTACAACTTGATATGCATCAATTTTCTTATCTTCATTTGCTTCATCACCCCGGTAATATTGACTTGAGTGATATGAAGCAGTTAAACCAAGAGTAAACTTCTTGTTAAAGTGATAATCAGCACCAATTTTAATATTATGTGCTGGAATACCAGGTAAACGGTCACCCTTGCTTACATTAAAGGTTTCAACATTATCATCAACTTCACGTGCATATTGGAACTCATCTTCAAATGTAGCTCGCACATAAGAATAGTTAGAGAACCAATCAACTTTATCAAATTGACCAAATGCATTTAATTCAATACCCGCTCGTGCTGTTTTACCTATATTGTCGAAAATACCAACGTTTAAACGAGGATCAGAGGGATCATCTTCTGTTGCTGGGAAAAAGAATAAATCATTACTTAACTCAGTGTAATAGACGTTTGCATTCCAGTTAAATATTCCAGTGTTACCTCGTAACCCTGTTTCAATTGTTCTAGCGATTACATCTTCTAGCGGTGGATCAGCCAAAAATGAGTTCGGTAATGAACATGGGTGATCTTTATCTGCACACGTTAGTTCTGAAGGTGTTGGCGCTCTATTTGATTCACTATAACTACCATATACCGTTAATGAATCATTAACAGTATAAGTTAGGCCTAATGATGGATTAAAACGACTAAATACATGCTTTTCACCCGTTTCATTTAAATCTTGAGCTCCACCTTCACTAGTACCCGAAATATCAATTTCAATGCGGTTATAACGGCCAGCTACAGTCAATGCTAATTTATCAGTCATTGAAATAGTATCAGTAAAGTATAAACTAAATGTTTCTGTATCAATTTGACCATCAACAACAGTTTCATCAATTATTTCACCAGTACCACTTGTTCCTCTATCTTCGGTGAAAGAAGCAATTTCTGATTGTGATGAGTACTCGACATCCGAACGATCATAGGATGCCCCCACTATTAGCTGATTTTCTTTACCAAATAGGTTATCTAAGAAAGTAAATTGTAAGCCCAGCCCATAACTATCCTGCTTTGTTTCACTGGTATTATTTAGCGCAACACCATTAACAAAGTCAGCCGCATTTATTCCAGTTAAAACAACTTCATCATCAGGACCTAAAAAGTCGCCATTATCATCATCATCTTCACCAATTTCAGTACCGATAACCACTAACTCAGAACCATCACCATTAAATGTAGAACGGTCACTTGAACGGTAATAAGTATTTGCAGACAATAATGTAGTGTCACTAAGCCAATGAGAGCCATTTAAGCTAAACATTCTCATTTCATTTTCAGTATTATCTGGATGTGTAAATACTGCTTTACGATCCATATCAACCAGTTCAACTGGCGATGCACCATTACCATTCAAATCACTATCAACAGCCATTAAACTTAGGTCTAACGTTGTAGCATCATTTTGGTAACTTAATGTTGAAAAGAACTGTTCAACACGTGAAGGTGAGTGGTCTCTCCAACCATCTTCTTTAGTAACCGAACCTGTTACAAAATAACCAAAAGTTCCATCATTAGCACCACTAGATATCGTAGCAGAATCACGACCAAATGAACCGGTGTAAGCTTCTAACTCATGGCCCTGGAAGTTAAAACCATTTCTTGTTTGAATTGATAGCGCACCACCTAATGTATTAAGACCAAATACTGGATTTGAGCCTGGCATTAGGTTCATGCTAGAAATCGCTGATTGAGGAATTAATTCAAAGTTAACCGCATCACCAAACGGTTCGTTTACACGCACACCATCCAGATAAACAGATAAGCCTTGAGAGTTACCCACTAAAGGTGAAGCGGTAAAACCACGATATTTTAAATCTGGTTGGAAGGGGTTATTTTGAGCTGCATTAATACTTACACTTCCCAATGTCTTATTCATAAACTCAGAAAGGTCCAGACCTTGGATTCGCTCAAGATCTTCATCTGTTGCAGATTGAACATTGCTCGGAATCATATCAGCTGGTAAACCAACACCATGTAATGGTGTTGTGCTTATTACTTCAATATCACTTAATTTAACGCTATCTTCCGCTGCAAATGCTGTGGTCGTGATCATGGCAGTTGCCA
>NVVP01000034.1 GCA_002402245.1 Gammaproteobacteria bacterium
TAGCCAAACTCAAAATGGTGCCTATGCATTAATTTTAAGTGAAGTTGATGGCGACCGAAAACTACCCATTGTTATTGGTGCTTTTGAAGCTCAATCTATAGCTATTGCTTTAGAGAAGGAGATCATGCCTCCAAGACCACTTACCCACGATTTATTTAAGACCTTTGCAAATCGTTTTGAAATTGTAATTAAGCAAGTTATCATCCATAAGCTTTTAGATGGTGTTTTTTACTCTAGTATTATTTGTGAACGTGACCATATTGAAGAAATCATCGATGCACGCACTAGCGATGCAATTGCTTTAGCGCTACGCTTTAATGCTCCGATTTTTACTTATAAAAAAATATTAGATGATGCTGCTAAGCAGGGTTAATTGCGAGTAACTCGGTAATCAATTAGCTGGCATTGTTGTTGGTCACACTGTAAATAACTAATTTCATCTTCCCAGTCACCTAACACGATACGTGATCCTGTATCGTGTTGGTGGATTGCAGGCCGGTGAGTGTGGCCATGAATGAGTTGATTAACATTAAATTTTTTCATTACACGAGATACTTCGGCTTGATTAACATCCATAATCATCGTGGATTTATAGTGTTTTTGCTGAGCACTTTTTTGTTTTATCTTATCGGAAATACCTTGGCGGTAATTAGCTGATAAATGTAAAAAACACCACTGTAATAGTTTATTTCGTGACCAAAGGCGGTAGCGTTGATAGCTAGTATCATCAATACATAGCGTGTCACCATGCATTAACAATGTCTTGGTGCCATACAGATCAAGTAGACAATAGTCACTAAGTAATTCGGCACCGATAGAGTGGGCGAATTGTTTGCCCATCATAAAGTCGCGATTGCCGACCATCAGATATGTTTTTATTCCTATTTGGCTAAGTGTATGCAGAGTGCTGATGAATTCAGCAAACTCACTCGGTACGATATCATCACCTAACCAGGTATTAAATAGATCACCTAGAATATAGAGTGAATCAGTTTTTTTAATCTTGCTGTTAAGGAAGTCTATTGCGAGTTGGATGCGTGTTGGGCTATTAGGGCTGAGATGTAAGTCAGCAATAAAGAATGTTGTCATGATGTGAGTAGCTCACCTTGTCTATTTTAGAAGGCAAGGTGAGTTAACCTTGAATCTGTTTATTTTTCTATGAGAGTGGCAGAAATAAGTACAATATTTTCATCGGGAACATCACCATGGCCGGCTTTAGTTCCTGTTGCTACGGTACGAATTTCATTTATAACATCCATGCCTTCAACTACTTGCCCAAAAACAGCATAGCCCCAAGCTGGACCATTTTCACCACGAAAATTAAGGAAGTCATTGTTGACCGTATTGATGAAAAATTGTGCTGTAGCAGAGTGAGGGTCGCCGGTACGAGCCATTGCAACAGAACCAATAACATTACTTAGACCGTTATTGGCTTCATTTTTGATTGGGTCATTAGGATCTTTTTGAACGAAATCTTCGGTAAATCCACCACCTTGAATCATAAAGTCTTTAATAACACGATGGAAAATAGTGCCGTTATAAAAACCTGTTTCAACGTAGTTTAAAAAGTTTTCAACCGTGTTTGGTGCTTTATCACTATTAAGTTCAATCACGATATCACCGTGACTTGTTTCTAGTTTTACATGTGGCAATGTAGTGCCTCCTTGAGCAAAAGATGAGATTGAGTACATTGCTAATAATACAGTTACTAAGCTGCGGAAAAGTAATTTCATAACAAAAAATATCCAACGATTAACAATAAAGCGTCAATGATAGAGCAAATCCACGATTAAGTGGAGGCTTAAGCTACTTTTCATTACCAAGTTGCCGTAAAATATAACTATTATTTAGGCTTTCATTCTGCCTTAGTCACTTATACAACTAGAGAATACGATGTTACAAATCCATAACAACCTCACTAAAAAGAAAGAAGTGTTTACACCTATTGTGCCGGGGAAAGTATCTCTCTATGTCTGTGGCATGACGGTTTATGACTTGTGCCATGTGGGTCATGCGCGAGTGATGATTGTATTTGATGTGGTGACGCGTTATTTACGCGCTAGTGGCTATGATGTGACTTATATCAGAAATATTACCGACATTGATGACAAGATTATTGCGCGTGCTAATGAGAATGGCGAAAGTATTACTACTTTGACGGAACGCTTTATTGCCGAAATGCATCAGGATGCTGACGCGTTAAATGTAATTAGACCCGATCAAGAGCCGAAAGCGACGGAATCTATGGCTGATATTATCACCATGATTGAAACGCTCATTAAGAAAGGCTTTGCTTACGCAGCTGATAATGGCGATGTGTATTACGATATTAGTAAGTTTGAATCTTACGGTAAGTTATCTGGCCGCAATATTGATGAATTACGTTCGGGCGAACGTGTAGCGGTAAATGAAGCTAAAGAAGATCCTTTAGATTTTGTCTTGTGGAAAGCCGCTAAGCCAGAAGAGCCTTCATGGGATTCACCTTGGGGACCAGGTAGACCAGGTTGGCATATTGAATGTTCAGCTATGTCGTCACGTTGCCTAGGTGAACAGTTTGATATTCATGGTGGTGGTCAAGATCTTCAATTTCCACACCATGAAAATGAAATTGCCCAATCAGAAGGCGCGCATGGCTGCCAATCAGTTAATTACTGGATGCATAATGGTTTTGTGAGAATTGATGATGAAAAAATGTCTAAATCATTAGGCAACTTTTTCACTGTGCGGGAAGTATTAGCAAAATATTCGGCAGAAGTGATTCGTTACTTTATATTAACTAGTCATTACCGTAGCCCACTTAATTATTCTGATGAATCATTAGAGCAGGCAAAGTCAGCATTAACGCGTTATTACACTTCATTGCGTGATGTGGTGGGGAAAGAAGCTATTGTTTGGCAAGATGATAATGTCTTTGGACAACGCTTTGCTGATGCGATGGATGATGATTTTAATACGGCATTAGCTATGTCAGTGATGGCTGATGTGAGACAGGCTTTAAATAAACAAAAAGATGCTGAACAGGCTTCTTATTTAGCCGGCTTGCTCTATTCATTTGGTGATGTATTAGGCTTATTCCAGCAAGAAGCGGATGCTTTTTTATTGGGAGACCAAAAGGATAATGAATCGGAGAAGATTGAGGCTTTAATTGAAGCTAGAAATACTGCTCGTGCGGAGAAGGATTGGGCGAAGGCCGATCAAGTTCGTGATGAAATTGTCGCAATGGGAATTATTTTAGAAGATAATGCCGGCAAAACAACGTGGCGGAAATCTTAAGGCTTTAGTTTAGCTAGCGGGTAAGTGAATCTATTATTAAAATGCCCCTCAGATTTAAATCTGAGGGGCATTTTAATATTGAGCTAAAGCAACTCTTTGTTAGTCAGTAAGTTGTGCCGCACTTAATGTATTTTCCATTAAGGTTGCTACAGTCATTGGACCAACACCACCGGGAACGGGTGTTATCCATGCCGCTTTTTCTTTGGCCACTGCAAACTCAACATCGCCGGTCAAGCTACCATCTTCAAGTCTATTGATACCTACATCAATAATAATGGCACCTTTTTTAATCCAATCACCAGGAATAAAGTTTGGTTTGCCGACAGCAACGACTAATAGATCGGCACGACGGACGTGAAACTCTAAGTCTTTAGTCCAACGATGACATACGGTTGTAGTACAACCCGCTAATAATAATTCTAAGGCCATTGGTCGGCCGACAATATTCGATGCACCGATAACAACGGCTTCTAAGCCATGCAGGTCTTCACCTGTTTTTTCTAACAAGGTCATAATGCCTTTTGGCGTACAAGGGCGTAGTTGTGGGTTACGCTGCGCTAAGCGGCCTATATTATAAGGGTGAAAACCATCCACATCTTTATGCGGCACAATATGCTCAATGATGGTCTCTGTATTAATATGCGCAGGTAAGGGTAGTTGAACTAGGATGCCATTAATTGAATCATCTTCATTTAATGTCGAAATTAGCGCAAGTAGTTCCGCCTCAGTGGTTGTTTCAGCAAGATCATGTGATACTGAGTGAAAGCCAATTTCTTTGCAGCTGCGACGTTTGCTGCCCACATAGACTTGCGAGGCAGGGTCGCCACCAATAAGGATAACTGCTAAGCCTGGTTGAGGTTTTCCTGAAGATACTCGTTTATCCGTGGCTAGTTTTAAGTGTTGCTTCAATTCAGCTGCGATAGCTTTACCATCGATAATTTGAGCGCTCATTAATGTGAGATCCAGAAAAATTAAAAGAAGTATTTTCTCATGTTGAGCAACTAACGGCAAAAATATAAAAACAGTGATTGACGAAAGAAACTTAGACGCGTATTATTTCGCCTTTCTTCAGGGATGTCTGTCCTTGGAATCGTCGGGGTATAGCGCAGTCTGGTAGCGCATCTGGTTTGGGACCAGAGGGTCGGGAGTTCGAATCTCTCTACCCCGACCAATTTCTCATGATATCCCCCGCTAGAATAATAATGCGCCCGTAGCTCATCTGGATAGAGCATCGGCCTTCTAAGCCGAGGGTAACAGGTTCGAGTCCTGTCGGGCGCACCATTTACTAGCACCAAAACCACCATAAAAACCTTTCAAACCAACGTCTTAAATGAATCTGTCATTCTAGCTAGGTTACAAAAAAGGTTACAAATTCACCCCCTATACAGTACCCTGTTTGGACTGCTACTATGAGCGGCTATCGTTTTAGAGAGGGTTGTTTAGTGGGTAAGGTTAAGCACCTAGTTCGTAGGAAATCGGGTTTATATTATTTCCGAAAAGGGATCCCAGCCCATTTACGTACCTTCTATAAAGGTAAGCGTGAGATAAATAAAAGCCTTAAAACTTATGTTGAAGCGGAAGCCATTCGCAAAATACAACGGCTAGCCGATCACTACGAGTCTGAGTTCAAAACGATTGAGTCTACTGGTGGACGTGATCGAGCTGTAGCGTTACTCAAGACATACAACCTAGACCCTATTCCACTCGAACAACAAACTATATATCAAAACGGTGAAGACCCTGAAGCAGAAGGATCGCCATACGCTTTACTCATGCAGGGGTTAGCAGCAGAGCACGATATCGGGGGAGGTTATTCAAAACAAGAACCTCATGAGCAGAGAGCAGTAGATATCTTACATGGTAGGGAGAAACTAACCTTAACAGAGATACGGATTCATGCTGATAAGACCTTGAGCGAGAGTAAGCAGACCATAAATAAAAGAAGTTTTGACTACTATATTTCTCGTCTTCCAACAGAGGTATTAGGGCATATAACCAGAAGGCAAGTACAAGAGGTCGTGAATCAGTTATTAGCTGGGGGTACTTTAAGAACGGGATCTATAACAAAACCCCTTGGTCATGTAAGGAAAAAAGTTAGGGAAGCTATTACTTTACATGAGATGGATATTAAGAATCCATTTGAAGGCATTATCGTCGCGGGGGCGGGCGAAGATGCAGTAAAAAGAGGATCCTTTTCATTATCAGAATTAAATGATGTTAAAAAATTCATTCTAATTAAGAAGGACGTTGCGACTGCTCAGGTATTAGGACTGTTGACTGATACAGGGGCTAGAATTGGGGAGATAGGAGGTATCCTTCTTTCAAATATAAAAATAGATGAAGAGTACCCTCATCTGAAAATAACAGCACAACCTAACAGGAAATTAAAGAATAAAAATTCTGAGCGGTTAATCCCTTTGGTAGGGTTAAGTTTGCAGATAGCGACCATGATCGTAGATAACGCGGAAAAGGGTCAAATATACGCATTCGAGGGGTACTCTAAAAGTGGTACTTACAATGCTGATAACTGCTCTGGTGCAGTTAATAAACTCCTGCGATCGTTCATAAAGGGATTCAGTTCCCACTCGTTCAGGCACACAATCAGGGATAGATTAATGGATGCAAGTATCCCCGCTCATGAAATCGAAAACTTAACGGGTTGGACAGCTTCCAAAATGATTAACCACTATGGTAAAAACCAAGGTTTGAAAAGGCTGCATGAAGCCCTTCAAGGAATGATAGATTATGAAAATGAACAGAAGAAGAAAGACCGATAATATAGATAAACCTGTATGGCTTATAGCTTTCCACGGTGTGATTTACTTTGCAGTTATGGGTTATCACTTCATTATGAGCTTAGACAGGTAGATATTATCTTAAGGGGGATTCCTATTACAGGGGTTCCCTTTTTTATTGCCTATTGTTTATGGGAGTACTATTTATTATCCAGTTTAAATATTTTTTATTTTTTTGGGTGGGTCTATTAATTCTAGGTTCTTAAATCTGGGGGAAGAATATCAAGAGGGGTTATTTCTCAGGATTTATATTTTTATTTTTTTTGGGTGGGTCTATTAATTATGAACAGGCTTCTTAGAATGAGAATATCAAGGGGGTATTTGAATCTATTAAAAAAGTGCTGTAGGCGTTTGACAGACGATATACCCCAAAATAGAAAACCATAGCTTTTTAAGAATATCAAGGCTCTTTTAAGGCTCTATACCCCGTTACAGCCACTACTGCACCAAGAATAGATTTAAGCGTCCTGACAGGTATCCTCGGGGGTGTCATCTATGGTTATAGGTATCAAGTAGGGTAGTAGGAGTGGTACAGGGTCACTATTGCAGGTTAGAGAGGCGACGGTGCTATTTTGCTAACAATCTGTAGAGAGTGGACTCCCCTATATTCAACTGTTTAGCTACTTTGGCTTTGGTCATACCTGAGGATATAAGGTTTCGGGCTGTATCAATAACTTTAGGGTCAACAGCCTTACGGCCCTTGTACTTACCCTCCTTCTTTGCTCGGGCTATTCCAACAGCCTGACGTTCGAGCATTTGCTCCCTTTCCATTTTAGCCAGTCCTGCCATCATCGTTAGGATCATTTCACCGCTCGGAGAAGTAACGTCAAGGCCCCCTAGCTGGTGGACGATTAGGGATATACCTTTAGCCTTTAGGGTATCGGCTACAGCTAATACCTCAGAGGTGTTACGACCGATACGAGACACTTCCATCACTATCAACTTATCACCTGAAACGAGGAGTGATAGTAGTTTCTGGAATTGGGGCCTATCTGTAGTAGTCCCTGTAAATGTCTCAGTAATTGTAATATCTGAATTGTACTGACCTTCAAGGAAGGTAGCCTGTTGCTCTGAGTTCTGGTCTTGGGTTGATACTCGTGAGTATATGTATGTAGTCATAATATTAATTCCTCTCTTTAGGTTCTTAGATGTAGAGAGAATACTCTCTTTAGGGTGGTAAAGCAATATTTAAGAGAGGGTTTGTATGTTTCTTCCTGAACCGTGGTTCAAAGAGAGTAATGTTTTTACTTTCTAATTACGCTTCGCTTCATTTTCTTTGTTATAGGGACTGAGGAGCGTTTAGCAGGATTGGATAGCGATTAACAGGTCGGGATAGGTCTGGATAGAATGTAAAAGTTAGCGTGACATAAGTTACCTATAGTAGGATTCATTGACTTTACAAGGGGGTCACTCTCTAAATAATACTTCATAGACCCTACTATCATCGGACGAATTAGGATTGGGTAGGACTCCCAGTAATATAATAACCCCTGTGAAGCCGTCAGAGCCTTTTAAGGCGTTATATCTCTTAGATGGGGTGATAGTGGCTGTAAGGGGTTTAAACGTCTCATTCCGTCTATTTCGGACTTTGAGAGATATTTTATCCTGATCATTATGAATGAGAGAAAAACAGGAAAGTTAAAGGGGTAAGACCTGTACAGGATTATGCCCATCTATGGCAATAGTACAGTATACAAGGGGGTTAGCTATCAGGGGGTATATTCTGGGGGGGGCGTTTAACGTAGCAAACGAGGAGATAGTACGAGGAATAGACCGAGGTATATTAGTAGTTGCTAATATATAGATTGTTAGTATTACGTAGTTTATATAGGGGGTGGAGGTTTAGAGCTGATACAGGCGTTTAAATTGTAAACTGAGGTAATCATACCTAGGGGAGAGTTTGAACGTCCTGACGGGTATTCTCATGGGTATTTGATAGGGTTGGGTAGGGTTGTACAGATTCACTTTACTACAGACATAAAAAAACCCCAACTAAGGGGTTGATTTGAGAGCTATTGGACTAATCCCAAGTGCTACCAAGTTTCTGTTATAGGTTTTTAACTTCTATTTGGTAATTGGTAATTGGTAATTTTTGGGATTAGCTTTAAGGTCACTATAATTATTATTTGATAAGGAAATAAGCGAAGCTTAAATTAAGTTTTGATGAAGTGTTATAGGAATCACTCATATCTATATCTTTAAAGTATAGTTATAAATCTTTATATATTATATTCTTTCAGAATAATATTTATTGTTATAGATCTTAATATAGATTATATAGATCTTTAAAGTATAGTTATATATATTGTAAAGATCTTTATAGATCTTAAAGTAATGTAAATTTCTTATAAGCTAAATACTATAATTACTTAGTTACAGAAAGTTAAAGAGTTATAAAGATCTTTACATTAGATGAGGCTTTAGCTCCAAGGTTAATTTACTCTACCATGCCCTTTTTAGTGAATCACAACTAATACCCCTAAATGAGCCCTAATTATGTGAAGTCTGTCACATTTTTGTAGGAAATAATTTAGTGAATGCGCAACCTAATCGGTACATTTCAGTGGAGGGCTTAAAGGTTTTAGAGCTGATACAGACGTTTAAATCACCTTAGAGCCGTCATAGTACCTAGAAGGGATTTAAACGTCCTGACGGGTCTTCTAGGAGCTTCTAGGGCGCTATACTGGTTGAGAGTTAGAACAAGGAAGGGAAGGCATTTCATAATCCCAGTATTCTAGGGTGGGCTTGAGGGGTACGTAATCAAACTGTAGATATTTACAGGTAAACATATCACCTGTTTGGAGGAGATCTTGAATTATAATCCAAGGGCCGATTAAGAAGCGGTTGCTTAAAGTGGAACTCATACCATTTCCAGATATGGATTTTATAAAATGGCTCTCGATAAGAGCAGTTGAGAATAATTTTAGGGCTGTCTCTGTGTCACTACCAAAATGAGTAAAGATGCTGGCCCCTAGTACAGATGCGATATCTCTACCCGACTTATTTAGATCACAGGGTAATGCTGAACTTTTTTTAGGTCTCTTAGGGTGGTTTTCTTTTACTATATGATTAAGTAGATCATGACCAAATCGGTTATATAGTAAAACGAGTATTTCTTTGGAGGTCATGCCATCTATTAAGTATCGGGGATCTAGCTTAGAACGATTCAGGTACAGGGACTTATCTTCTAATAGATCAGGGTGTAATACATTCCCAGCTTTAGCGTTCTGGTCACTTCTCCCTATAAATAAATTCTTACTGTTAGTAAAACCCATAACTAAAAAATTCTGTACAGGTACTTTGTGACAGATCGCATACTCACGTTTAGCTTTACCATCGTCAATACTGCAAGATTTAGAACGTTGCTTAATCAATTTGGTGTACTCGATTATCGCCTGTATGTTTGGAAATGTCTCTATCGACCCGGCTCGCTTACAGACCATTAATACTTGTGAGCCAATTACGGTATTACTGTATGAGGTAAAACGGTTATGGATTTTGGAGCATTCAGGACACCTACCAACCTTAGAAGCAGTTAGTTTCAGATCAGGACATCTAGTATCGAGATAGCCCTTACAAGAGGATGTAACTGTACTCGCTGTTACGTTAGCCCTGCTGTAACTCTTCCTGCAAGTTGGATGGCAGAATTTAGCGGTACTTCGTTTTGAGATGAATGAATCACCACATTGTAGGCATTTTTTACTTAGGAGAGATTTTACCTGATGTAATTTTGTCATTTAGAATACCTTGCAACTGAGTGCGTATAGATGGATTGTTAAGTWGTTCGATGAGAGTCAAAACAACTTGGGTGGGACTGATATTTGAGGCTTCTGCGATAGCGATAATCTGCATTTTGTGGGAAGGGGGGAGTTGTATCCTCATATTGATAATCCTTAATTTATATATTGTTAAAAGGGCTGTTTTTTAGCGTGACGTGAGTTGCATATAGTAGGGATGTGGACGTTTAAGGATGTTCACCGTGAAGCTTGCCCATAACATTTAAGAGGATTAATTTTCGTAGGTAATCCTTATCTTGAGAGTTTAAACGACCCTTATAACAAGCCTGAAAAAGTCGGGATAGTTGGATATGGTTATATTTCTCAGGAGATAGATCCTCAGAGGGGACAGTAAAGAAGCCCTTTCTGTGCCAGTATTTCCGGGCATCCCCTTGTTTCATATGCTTAAAAGCTGTTGTGCGGATATGAGAGCAAATTATAGAGAACAGATGGGTAAGAGAAACATATGCGGTAGGGCTTAGGTGATCATAATTAGGGGCAAAACGGAGAACCTTAGACAGAATGATAAAAGCACGATTACCCCTACTATATGCGAGCCTTGTATTTAAGGTTTGGTATCTAGGGTCATTGTAGTGGAGGCTTAAAAATAACTGTTCTGTCGCTTCCCTGAATTCCTTGTTTTTAACCTTAACCGTAGTGAGAGTGTTTGTAGGGAGAAGAACACTTCTAGGGAGTTCTACTATAGCCTCGAATATAAAATCAGCCTTAGAGCCACACATGTTCCATAAAGCCTGCAAGCGTTTGCAGTGATGTTTGTCGTTACAAAGATCTGCCTTGTGCTTTTTAAAGCGACGTTCAAAATTAGCTGTTGAGCCGATGTAGATTTGGATTAATCCAGAATTAGCCACGCGATAGATCTTATAGACCCCACCGCTTAATTTGGGTGCGTTTGTCATTCGGTATGCCTTGATATTGGAAGGTGGTACGAGGAAGGTATAAAAAATAACCTTATTAATTATTATCCCACGGAGATCTGGCTATATACCAACGATTTGTAAACATTCTTATAGAGAAGCACTATATGCGGGTATTTAAGGGGGTAGAAATGTTTACAATCGTTGGTATACACTATAAAACAGGGTGTATAATGGTTACCATGAACTCGAATAAATAGCTAGATATAAATAATTTAATTTCAAGGAATAAACTATGAATGCAAAAAACAGCGGCGTAGTAGGCTTACGCTTAGACAATGAGACTCTTATAACTTTTCAAACCTTACTTAAGGTCTATAAACGGGAAGGCAAGTTTACTCAGGATAAAGTGATCCAGCGTGTAAATGAATTGCTGGTCACCTATGGAATGAAGCAGGAAAACCCTTTTAAGCCCCAAGTAAAACTAACAAAGTTTATAGATTAATAACCACCAATTTATGTAAGTCCCTTGCTACCTAGTTCTGCTTCCTGTGGTTTCTAGGAAACAGGGGCAACCCCCCACTACAAAAACTAGATATGCAACTCTGTATATCAACCCCCCCAATTATAAAAAATAGGAATTTAAAATGACTGATACCGCATTAGTAGATCACCCGTTTATCCAAAATTTAGCAGTAGTTAAAATTGATCTGACACAAACCGACCTTACTCATGAGTCCTCGATTACATGGAAGGATTTATACCATCCAATCAAGAATAAACTGATAAATGGGTCGTTAGTAGCGTTTACCTCGGAAGGTTCTTCCCCTGCGCATAGAACAGTTGAGAAATTCAAAGTAAATATTGGGGAGTTAAAAGAAGTAATCAAGCTTCTGACGAATGAGGACATTACCTTTATTAAGAACAAAAACACCGTAGTAAAAGTTCTTCTGAGCAATATATGTGAGTTTAAAGGTTCACGTACAGGGAAAATTACGGAAGCACTAACAGATTTTAAGAAGTGCTATGAGATTGAAAAAGCCCGTCAGATTGCTGGGAAAGAAGAGGCAGTAGTAGCGGCAGAAGAGGTGGAGGCACAACAGGCACGTGCTGAGTACGAAGAACTTTTGAGATTACGAGCAAAAGAAAAAGAGTTATTGGCTAGATTTGAAGTACAGGAGGATAAGTAATAATGGTTGATCCCTTACGTATTATCCTTTTTCACAAGAAACCAAAAGGTTACAGTCATCCAATGGTAGCGGACATCGTATGCCACCTTAAGCTAGAAAAGCCGGTTGTCGTTGTAACAGGAGTAGGTGATGTCGTTTTTAGGAAGAACGGGGAGCCTATCAAAGAAATACTAGATAGTATCTGTTCTCTATTCTGCCTGAACGAGAAACACCTTGAGTTATATAAAAAAGATAAAGCTAATACTAATATTAAGGATAAACAAAACCATGAATGATTTGAATAAGACAGTGACCTTTAAGGACGAGAAGCCATCAGACGAGCATATTAAATTCCTAAGAGAGATGGGATTAGATGTGGTTATTCAAGAAGAAGAAATTAGTAAATCTCTATCAGTCACTAAGGTAAAAAAAGCTAAAGTTCGAGAGTTAAAAAGAAGGATTCTTATTGAAAAAGTTTTACTAGAAAAAGAGAAATGGGCAACAGGAGAATACTTATAAATGAAATTTACAAGCTTACGTACAGACACCATCACAGCTTCTAACATGGCAGGATACCTAATTGTAAAGATGGGGCTGATCCCAAACTTTCCTCGATTGCCTACGCTGTTAAATACCTCTCATTTGAACGAAAGCGAGCTATCATCACAGGTGATAGACAGCTTCACAGTATATGGACAGGCGTTATCGAAAACGGAGAGCATCCTACACGAATTAACATACTACTTGGAATGTTGTTTAGATTTTGGTAGCCATACCTTAAAGCAGGACATATTTAATGAATTATATTATATCAAAGAATACATTACAGAATTTTATCGGGATTGCATCCCTGTGGACTGTACTGAGCTACATTATGATATTTGCAATATGCAGTTAGCAGGTTTAATGCCTGAGAATCACGTACCTAATAAGCAGCCTGTTAAGAAGAAATCTAAAACTAAAACGAAAAAGAAGAATAAAACCAAGAAATCTAAATCTAATAATCTAGTATTAGAGGTGTAATACCTATGGCTACAGAAACAGTTAATGATTGGGTCATTGGCGTTGGTTTAGATACATCAGCAGTAGATAGAGGCGCTAAGCGTATCGAGAAGACCATGAAACGTCTTCAACGGCTGCRAGGTAAGACACAATCGAGCAGTACCCGTAGAGAAAGTAAATTAGTATCTGACAAAACGAAACTACTTAATAAGCAAAAGGTAGCGGCCCGTGAGCAAGATAAAAGATTAAAATTTCAACGTAAAATAATTGTTCAACAGACGAAACTTGAAAAGTTACAAAAGTCAGGTAGGGTAGAAACGTTACGTCAAAAACGTCAGATGGCTGTTGCTCAAGGTAGGTTAAGGCAGGCAAGACAATCAGGTAGTAGTATCGAATTTTCTAAATTCAATAATTCTATGGCACGTTTGAATAAAAGTATCAATAAGAATACAACAGCTCAACGTAGACGGCCGATGGGTACTGTGGGAGCTGCCTTATCAGGTGCGGCTAGTATTGCTACGGTTTCAGGGGTGAGCAGTAACGCTCAGAGTCGCGAGAGGACTAGATTAAAATTTCAAGGGGCATTTGGTGAGAATGCGGATAGAGAGCTTAAATACATTCAAGGCTTCTCTGACAAGTTTGGGTTGGATTTTACCAGTATGAGTGACTCGCTAGTACGGTTCTCAGACACCATAGACGCACCTATTGCAAGGATCAAGGCCCTAACTGAAACAGTAGGGATTTTAGGTAAAGCTAAAGGTCTGAACCACCAACAACTTGATACGCTATCGAGAGTTATCTCCCAAACGGGTGCGATCGGATCGATGGAGACCGAGGACGCCAGAAGCCTACTTGAAAGTGGGGTAGGCGTGAAGAAGATCCTTAAAGCTGGTGGCTTTGAAGGGAACCTACTTGATCGTGCAAGAAATCAGGACATCTCAGCTAACGAGTTTTTTGATGCATTATTGAAAGGTGTAGAGGCTACAGGTGCTAGGGATATTGCATCAAAAGCTTCCAGTAACACAGAAGCAGGACTGACCCGTATTAGTAATGCGTTCTCCAACTTTTCTGACGCACTTGTCAAGGTCTGGGAACCTGTCATCGTCCCTGTACTAAATGGTATGGCGAATATACTTAACTTTATAGCCAAAACCATTAATGGTGATTTAGGACTATTGGCACAAGGAATGGCCGTATTTGCTTCATCCATAGCAGTGATAGGCGCACCTCTTGCAATCTTAACCAAAGCATTTACAGTTCTGATAGGGCCTCTCAAGTCCGTATCTAAATTAGGCACGAGTATCGGGAATATGTTCACGAAAATGGGTACTGCACTCTCTACTCTAGGTACTCGGTTAATGGGCTTATTAGCCGTATTTGCCCGTGCTACAGGTAAAAAAGTAGCTACTGTAGCAGCAGGGGTGGTGGCTAGAAGCCCATTAGGTGCAGCTGCTATTGGGGGTGCTGTTGTAGGAACGGGCATCAATCGTGGACTTGCAATGTCCGAGACAGGCAGAAATATTAATGACTCAATAGGCGAGCAAGTTAATAACATTTTAGCGTTCTTTGGTAATGATAACGCTCAGTTAAATCAAAAAATGCTATCTAATCTTAACAATGTTAATGCTGGTGGTTCTGCAACGGTTACTAATAACCTAGAAACTACAATCCATATAACTGATACTGGTTTATCAGAATCAGATGTAGGTAATATTGTGGTTGATCGGATCACAGATGTATTCGCAAGCAATGCTTCACTAGCACGTTAATACTAACCCTCAGTCACTATCATTAAGTGATTGGGGGTTTTCTGTATCAGGGCTAAGGGCTTTTGGTTTAAGCCTTCTACGGCGTACAGGCTTACCCTCATGAATAGGTTACAAAAGGTTACACATTACTGTTGTAACCATGTATCCTGTAGGCTAGTAACATACTGTTTTATAGGATAATTAAATGACTGTAGATAAATGTAAAGTCCTGTCGGGCGCACCATTTCTAACATAGTTCGCCATTCCTAAAGCTAAACCTCCCCACCAAATTAAATACTTTCAAGATTACACCACGAAACTTTTTCTATTCGCCATTTTAACGTTCAAAAAATATGTCCATCTGCATTTAAAGCAGAGTGATTAGCGTTGAAATCGCTTGGCATGATTGCGATTGGATTGATTAATTGAGTAAAACTTGTGACTATACTCGGCAAGTAAATCAATCTAGAGTTAGGCTGTAATGGATAGTTACTCCGTAATTAAAACCCTGCACATTATCAGTTCCACCATCTTATTTGGCACTGGACTCGGTATCGCATTCTTTATGCTTAGATCTTATTTTACTAATGATCTTCATGAAAAATTATATGCGGCCCGCGGTACAGTCCTTGCTGACTATATTTTTACTTTTCCGGCAGTTATTGCACAGCTTATTACCGGTGCATGGCTTATTTGGCAAAGTGGTTATGATTGGCAGAGTCTATGGTTATTATCGACCTATTTAATCTATGCCATTGCCGGACTATGTTGGTTACCTGTGGTGTGGATACAAATACAACTTAAAAAACTGTTGATTCGAAGTATTGAAGATAACATCCCATTACCATCACGATATAACACGCTATTTAGAATTTGGTTTATCCTTGGTTAGCCTGCTTTCGTAGGCTTAGTGATCGTGTTCTTTTTAATGGTAATGAAACCGATATGAGTGCTTTAGCAGAGAAAAATGCGATATGGTTTGTCTATGATGGTGAATGTCCATTGTGCAAGTCAGCCGCTTTAGCCTTAAGGATTAAAAAGCAATATGGAACTCATAACCTTTTAAATGCACGTGAGCATCTAGATCATCAATTAATTATAGACATTAATCGCCATGGCTTTGATCTTGATGAAGGCATGGTTATCTTTGATGGCAATGATTTCTATCATGGCAAGGATGCATTGTCTTTTATGGCTAAATTTGGTGACAGTAAAGGTTTATTTAACCTATTAAATAAGGCAGTGTTTGGGTCGGAAACCATGGCCAAAATGATCTATCCATGGATACGTGGTGTTAGAAATTTATTATTGAAGAAAAAGAATATAGGCCGGATAGATAATCTAAACCTTAAATCTGAACCCATATTTAAAGCCGTTTTTGGTGATTCATGGGATAAGCTACCTCCTGTCATGCATAAGCATTATATGAATCGACCTTATACTGACGATATTAATATTGTTGAGGGAACATTAGATGTTATGAGTGCTGGACCCATAAAGCTGTTGGCGCCGATCTTTTGGCTTATGGGAGGCGTACCACCCCATAATGAAAACAATGTCCCTGTCACGGTTAGCTTTGAAAGTAATAAAAATACAAAAGAATTTCGTTTTAATCGCACTTTTAATTTTAAAGAGTGTAAGCCTTATCATTTTCAATCTCGGATGGTTCAAACATCAGCTAATGAAATGATTGAAATTATGCGTTTCGGTTTCGGTTGGCGAATGAGTTTTCACTGGGAAGATGACAGTGTAAAGCTTAAGCATAAAGGATATGTTTTAAGCTTGTTTGGCCATTTTATTCCGCTACCTTTAACTATGCTGATGGGAAAAGGCAATGCAGAAGAAAAGGCCGTTGATAATAATACGTTTGATATGCAGGTTGAAATAACTCACCCATGGTGGGGAAAGATATATGAGTATAAGGGCCGTTTTGTCGTAAAGGATAAACGTTGATGCAACGAGTCCTCATCATTGGCGGTTATGGAAACTTTGGACGATTTATTTCAAAGGCCTTAGCTAAAGAAAGTAATATTCAATTAATCGTGGCGGGCCGTTCGGCTGAGAAGGCGAAGCAACTTATTTTGGAACTTGGTGCCGTCAATACAGCTGAAGCTGTTGCGCTTGATATTAACGGTGATATTACTTATGCATTAAAAATGATTAAGCCTAATATTGTTATTCATACCTCGGGCCCATTTCAGACGCAAGGTTATGGCGTGGCTGAAGCGTGTATTCAACAAGGTATTCACTATATAGACTTAGCGGATGGACGTGACTTTGTTGATGGCATTGGCAATCTTGATGCGGATGCAAGAAAACAAGCTGTTTTAGTCATAAGTGGTGCGAGTTCTGTTCCTTGTTTGACGTCAGCATTGGTGGATTATTACCAGGATGAATTTAAACAAATAGACMGTCTTGATTATGGTATTACCACAGCYCAAAAAACAGCRCGAGGYTTRGCYACTACAGCGGCTATTTTGAGTTATACCGGCAAGCCTTTTAAAACGTTGATTGAGGGTGATAAAWCTACWGTTTATGGTTGGCAGGGGCTTAAAATTCRTAAATATAGGGARCTGGGCTGGMGATTATTAGGTAACTGTGAYGTRCCWGATTTAGTTTTGTTTCCMAAACGTTATCCTRAGTTAAAAACSATTCGKTTTTATGCCGGTCTGGAGTTACCTTTTATYCATACTGCAYTGTGGGGATTRTCGTGGTTAGTTCGYTTARGRYTAATTCGACRTTTAGARMAARCYGCACCATYACTATTACGAATTTCTTTTTTATTTGACTGGCTTGGCACGTCAGCAAGTGCATTTCATATGACGCTTGCGGGTAAAGGTAGAGATGGAAAAGACAAATCTATTACCTTCGATCTGACCGCTAAATCTGGTGATGGGCCTTATATACCTTGCATGCCGGCCATATTGATAACAAAGAAGCTGCTAGCGGGTGATATTGAACAACGAGGGGCTTACCCATGTGTGGGGTTTATTTCACGAGATGAATATCTAAATGCGTTAAGCGAATTAGATATAACGTGGAGTATTGATTAGGTTTTGATATTTTAGTCCTTCTCGGAGTTATTTTTCTAGCATTAGCATTTAGCGTTACTTACTTTTATATGAGTTTTCATAATAATAATTAGTGGCTTCAATAAAGCCTTCTACACTGCCACAATCAAAACGACGACCTTTAAACTTCACCGCTAATACTTGGCGATCTTGTGCGAGAGCCCGAAGTGCATCTGTAATTTGGATTTCACCATTCGCACCTGGTTTGGTTTTACGCAAGTAGTCAAAAATTTCAGGGGTAAGAATATAGCGGCCGATAATGGCCATATTAGTCGGCGCATCTTCAGGGTTTGGTTTTTCAACCATATCACGTACTTGATAAATACCATCTGCAATTTCTTCGCCTGAGATAATACCGTAGCTTGCAGTGTCTTCCATTGGCACTTCTTCAATGGCAATGATGCTACATTGGTAGCGTTGGTATAAGGCTGCTAACTGGCCTAAGGCTTTCATGTCATCTTCTTCTGTAGGTGCAGCGCAGAGATCATCTGCTAGAATCACAGCAAAAGGCTCTGTACCAATCATTGGTTCGCCAGTTAGAATGGCATGGCCGAGTCCAAGCATTTCACGTTGACGCATAAAAACAAAATCACATGAGTCCATCACATTGCGAATATCATCAAGGTATTTTTCTTTTGATGTACCTTTTATTTGGTGTTCTAATTCATAATTATTATCAAAATGATCTGCAATGGCACGTTTTCCGCGGCCTACAATAAAACCAATTTGCGTCATTCCTGCTTCTAAAGCTTCTTCTACACCATACTGAATTAATGGTTTATTCACGATAGGTAACATTTCTTTAGGCATTGCTTTTGTTGCAGGTAAGAACCGTGTGCCGTAGCCTGCAGCAGGAAATAAGCATTTTCGTATACCAAGTGATTTTTTCATGTAAATAATATCCTTGTCAGAAGCGTTCTAGATTTAGTATTGTTTAAGTAAATATTGAGTTGAAAAGTAAAGTAACTGAACATTTAACTCAAGTAAAAATTTTCATTGGTGAGGTTGTTAGTTTAGTGAGTACAAAAAATATCGTTCCACATCTTCATTCAGTTACTAAAGAACTGCGCTCTGAACGTAAGAAACAACAGCCTTGCGTCTTATGGTTTACTGGCTTGAGTGGATCGGGTAAATCGACAATTTCTAGCGCTGTAGAGCTGAAATTATATCAAAGAGGACATCATACTTATTTATTAGATGGTGATAATGTGCGCCATGGAATTAATAAGGATTTGGCTTTTTCTGATGAGGACCGAATAGAAAATATTCGCAGAATTGGCGAGTTAGCAAAACTGTTCACCGATGCAGGAATAATTGTTTTAACTGCATTTATTTCGCCGTTTAGAGCGGATAGACGATTAGTGCGTCAATTGTTTGGTGACGGTGAATTTATCGAAGTGCATATGGATACTCCATTAGATGAATGTGAACGGCGAGATTCAAAAGGTTTGTATAAAAAAGCACGAGCTGGCGAGATTAAAAGTTTTACTGGCATTGATTCAAATTATGAGCTACCTGAAGCCGCTGAAATTACAGTTAAGACAGCCGAGTTGGGAATTGAAGCATGTGCCGATCAAATTATTGATTATTTAATTGCTAATCAATTGATTGGTGCAGCTAGGGTATAGGCTTTATCATGGAGTATATCGATGTCTTTAATGGCGATGCAGATGGGCTATGTGCACTAGTACAATTACGGCTAGCACAACCCAGACAAGCTCAATTAGTAACGGGTATTAAACGGGATATTAATTTATTAAAAAATATTGAAGCGAATAATAATGTTCATATCACCGTGCTTGATATTTCATTGGCAAAAAATAATCAAGACGTACTGCGATTGTTGGCTGAAGGTGCATCAATTGATTATATAGATCATCATCAGCCAGGAGAGATAATAAAGCATGAAAAATTAAGTATAGCTATTGAAGTTGAAGCTAATACTTGTACTTCTTTAATTGTTGATAAACGCTTAAATGGTCAATATCGAGAATGGGCTATTACAGCTGCATTTGGTGATAATTTATTAGATAAGGCAATGGTGTTAGGGTGGAAATTAGGCTTATCGGAGCCTGAATTAACGTTATTAAAGCAGTTAGGTATTTTGCTTAATTACAATGGCTATGGCGCAAGCATTTCAGATTTGTTTTTTGACCCAGCGGATTTATTTCAGAAAATGAAAAAATTTGATTCACCGTTTGAGTTTATAGTTAATGAGAGAGAGACCTTTGCCATTTTAGAGCGTGGTTATCGGCAAGATATGGCTTTAGCTAAAAAGGCCCAATTAACTCACCAAACCAAGTATAGTGTCGTGATCATTTTTCCAAATGAAGCATGGGCAAGACGAGTAAGTGGTGTTTATGGCAATGAATTGGCAAATGGGTATCCAGATAGGGCGCATGCGGTAGTTACGCGACAAGAAAAAGGTGGCTATACGGTGAGCGTGCGTGCACCTCTTAATCGTAAACAAGGTGCTGATGAACTCGTATCTCAATTCCCAACAGGCGGAGGTAGGAAAGCGGCTGCGGGGATAAACCATCTACCTGAGGAAATGCTAGAAGCGTTTATTTTGGCATTTGAAGTTAAATTTCAACATGACTGTTAAGGGGCGTTAAAGTGAAAGTACTTGTTCTGGGTGGGGCTGGATATATTGGCTCGCATATGTGTAAGTTTTTATCACAACAAGGCCATCAAGTTGTAGTGTTTGATAACCTGAGTACAGGTCATGCTTCAGCAGTTAAATGGGGCGAGTTCATTGAAGGGGATATTTTAAATATTACTGACTGTGAGCAATTGTTTGAACAGCAGGGCCCTTTTGATTTAGTGATGCATTTTTGTGCAAAATCATTAGTAGGGGAATCAGTTAAAAAACCAGCAGAATATTATAAAAACAATGTCCTAGGTACGGTGAATGTATTAGATACAATGCTTAAAACCGGCCATAAATCATTAGTGTTTTCATCTACCGCGGCTGTATTTGGTATTCCGAATGTTGATTTAATTAATGAGGAGCAGCCTCGACTACCTATCAATCCTTATGGGCAATCTAAGAAGATGGTTGAAGATATTCTTAAAGATTATCATCAAGCATATGGTTTGAAATCAGTTTGCTTACGTTACTTTAATGCCTGTGGAGCTGATCCTGAGCTTGAAATTGGCGAAAGGCATGAGCCTGAAACACATCTCATACCCAATATATTAAAGTCAGTAAATAATGAATCAAATTTAAAAGTATTTGGCAATGATTACCCTACGGTAGACGGCACCTGTGTGCGAGATTATATTCATATTAATGATTTAGCCGCAGCGCATATGAAAGCAGGGGATTATTTAGCTACTCATGATGGCGCTTACGCTTTTAATCTTGGTAATGGTAATGGATTTAGCGTAATGGACATTATCAAGGCATCAGTAGTAGTTGTAGGACATGACATACCTTTTACTGTCGAAGATCGGAGAGAAGGGGATCCTGCTGTTTTGGTGGCTGATGCTTCTTATGCAAATAAAGAGCTTAATTGGCAACCAAAATATACTAAGATAGAAGATATTATCGTGACTGCATGGCAGTGGCATCAAAATGAAAAGTTTTAAGGATTAACAATGATTCCAGTAATCATGTCGGGGGGAAGTGGAACACGACTATGGCCATTATCTCGTCAGAATAAGCCCAAGCAGTTTTTGAATTTATTTGGGGAACATTCATTATTTCAAGATACTTTAAACCGTCTTTCTGGTTTAGATAAGCTTGAAGCGCCTATTGTAGTGTGTAATGTTGAACATCGGTTTATGGTGGCCGAGCAATTACAACAATTAGCGGTAAGTGATGCTGAGATAGTACTAGAACCCTGTGCAAGGAATACTGCTCCAGCAATTGCTATAGCAGCAATGCAAGCACAGTTATCGGGTAATGATCCTATTATGCTGGTATTAGCTGCCGATCATATTATTCATGATGAGCAAGCATTTCATAATGCGATTAAGCAAGCAAAAATAGTTGCCGAACAAGGGGCGCTGGTGACATTTGGTATTGTTCCAGATAGTCCACATACAGGATATGGCTATATTGAAGCAGCAGACAAAGGAGTATGTAGTCAAGTCCGAGCATTTGTAGAAAAGCCAAATAAGAATAAAGCTGAACAGTATATTGAATCAGGAAATTATTACTGGAATAGTGGCATGTTTATCTTTAAAGCTTCTACTATTTTAGATGAACTTAAAATTTTCGCACCTGAAATATTTAAATGTTGTGAGCAGGCGATCAATCAATCAAGTAACGATCTTGACTTTATTCGTTTGGATGCAGAATTATTTTCTCAATGTCCTTCTGACTCTCTTGATTATGCGGTAATGGAAAAAACAGATAAAGCAGTAGTTATTCCTCTTGACGCCGGGTGGAGTGATGTAGGTTCTTGGTCATCGCTATGGGATAACCAGAAAAAAGATAAGCAGAATAATGTCCGTATTGGCGATGTTTTCTTAGAGCAAGTCAGTAACTCTTATATTCATAGTGAACAGCGTCTTGTCACTGTATTGGGTGTTGATAACTTAGTGGTAGTGGAAACTCCAGATGCTGTAATGATTGCAGATAAAAACCACGCTGAAAACATTAAGGTTTTAGTCTCGGCCTTGAAAGAGGACCATCGAGATGAAGCTACAATGCATCGGAAAGGTTATCGGCCTTGGGGGCACTATGATTCGATTGATAAAGGTGAACGGTTTCAAGTAAAACGAATTACTGTAAACCCCGGAGCTTCTTTATCGTTACAATTACACCATCATCGAGCTGAGCATTGGATCGTAGTGAAAGGGACCGCTGAAGTAACGTGTGGCGATACTATTACGCTATTATCTGAGAATGAGTCAACTTTTATACCGCTAGGGACCAAGCACCGACTACACAACCCTGGCCAATTACCTTTGGAAATTATTGAAATTCAATCGGGTGATTATTTGGGCGAAGATGACATTGTAAGGTTTGATGATGAATATAATCGTGGCTAAAGTAAATTGTAAGGACAAAATATAAATGCAGCGCCAAGGAAAAATAAGACGTTACGACTCAAAAATTAACGCTATTTCTCGTCTTGTTGATAGCAGCATTATATTACTCACATTTTTGGCGCTACTCGACTTTTTTCAAGCGAGTTGGCAGCCAATTTATATATGGGCATTACTATTTTCAATTATGTCATTTAATTTCTTTGCCGAATCACAAGATGCATATCGTTCTTGGCGAGGTGGAAACTTACGTGAAGAAATAGAAATAGTATTGTTTTCTTGGCTAACGGGCGCTGCATTTTTGGTTGCATTAGATTTCTTTCTAATCAATTCACAAACCTATTCTGATGTATTTATTTTGGCATGGATTATTGTGACGCCATTAGAACTTATCCTTTGGCATTCTACTGTACGCATGATATTGGCCATTTTACGAGTGAAAGGCTATAACACGCGGAGTGTAGCCATTATTGGTGCAACGACATTGGGCCAACGGCTTGAGCGAATATTTAGTCAGATGGATTGGGCTGGTTATAATCTATTTGGTTTCTATGATGATAGGGCCAGCAACAACAGTGATAAAGAAAAGCGAGTAGAAAATATTGAAATAAAAGGTGATTTTGAACAATTAATAAGTGATTGCAAACAAGGAAAAATAGACATTGTTTATATCACTTTGGCCATGTCGGCAGAACATAGGATCAAGGAAATGGTTGAAAAATTATCAGATAGTACCGCGTCTGTTTATTTAGTCCCTGATTTGTTTGTTTTTAACTTATTAAATTCTCGTTGGGTAGATTATCAAGGCATTACCGCGATTAGTATTTATGATAGCCCCTTTACGGGTTTAGATAGCTTTTTAAAAAGAATGGAAGATATTGTTTTAAGTATTGTTATTTTGCTACTTGTTACGCCTCCAATGCTGTGTATTGCTCTGCTTATTAAGATTACTTCGAAAGGTCCGGTATTATTTAAACAGGCACGCTACGGCATTGATGGCGAAAAAATTGAGGTTTGGAAGTTTCGCTCGATGACTGTCGCTGAGAATGGTCAGAAAGTAACCCAAGCAGTTAAAGGTGATAGTCGAATCACACCGCTGGGAGCTTTTTTAAGGAAAACCTCACTAGATGAATTACCTCAGTTTTTTAATGCATTAGGTGGAAGTATGTCCATTGTGGGGCCAAGGCCTCATGCTGTGGCGCATAATGAAGAATACCGAACCAAGATTAAAGGGTATATGCTTCGCCACAAAGTTAAACCGGGTATTACCGGATTAGCACAAATCAACGGCTTTAGAGGCGAAACTGACACGCTAGATAAGATGGAAGGGAGGATTTACTATGACTTACAATATATCCAAACTTGGACATTACGTTTAGATTTAAAAATAATATTGTTAACTGTGTTTAAAGGGTTTTTAGATAAAAATGCGTATTGACTGAGTTATTTTAGGATAATTTATCTTTAAATGTGGACTTAAAGTAGTAATTGTCCTTATAATGTAACCAAAGGACTTTAAGATTTCTGTGATGCAGATCTCAAATTTAGCGTAACTGTCATGATGACGGGTTTAATTTAGAATGATCGTCAATTTAGATGGTTATCGTAATATAGTTGTCATAATTATCATTCATAATTATGACTCCATTTTAGCCAAACTTGGCGTGAGTCAAGGTCGGAAAGCTACAGATCTTTATGCATAGATATCGCTAAAGATGGCTGGGTTGCATTGCTTCATAAATAAATTTTAAAGGAAATAATTATGAAAAAAGTAATGCTTTTTATAGTAAGTATGTTAGTAGCGTTCAATGTTAATGCTGCTTCTGTGACAATTACAAATGCAAACTCAGTGGTTTCTACTGGAGACGATATATTCACTGAAAACACAATTCCAACAGCAAGTGCGTTCACAACGAGTTTTAATATTCAGTCGATAGCTGGTGCAACATCTGTGTTTGATATTGATTTCACTCGAGGTTTACTGCCTGCTTTGGTAAATTTAACAAGCTATACGTTTAATTCTGCGACTTATACTTTAGGTTCGGTTTCTAGTTTTAGCTTTACTAGTATCTTAGCTGCTGGTTTCAACGGCATATTAACTATTTCAGGTTTATCAACACTTTCACCTACATCAGTTAACTTACATGTGTCATCAGTACCAGTACCTGCAGCATTGTTCTTATTTGCTCCAGCACTACTAGGTTTCTTTGGTTTACGTCGTAGAGCTACTTTAGCGGCATAAGTTATTTGAAATTGATGTTAAGAGGAAAGGGAGCTTAGGCTCCCTTTTTTTGTTTAAATAAGCTATGCTTAAGTACTATTTATAGATAGGGATACAGATATGAGGTTAGGAATGTCACGTACTAGTTTAGTTCTCTTTTTCGCTTTAGTTTCTTTTAGTAATGTATGGGCGTCAGAGCGTTATTTGCTAAATGCCGGCGATGTACTTGAAATTTCTGTTTGGAACGAAGAAACCTTACAAAAAGAAGTAACTGTACTACCTGATGGTCTTATTTCATTTCCTCTTGCAGGTGAATTGCAGGCAGAGGGCCGCTCAATTTCTGACATACAAAAAGAATTAGCAGAAAATTTAACTGAATATTTAACTGACCCTGTGGTAACGGTGTCTGTGACTCATGTAACGGGTAACACCGTTCACATTATGGGAAAAGTGCTGAAGCCAGGTTCATTTATTATGAACCAAAGGCTGGATGTTATGCAGGCGCTTAGCCTAGCCGGAGGTTTATCACCTTATGCTGAGGAGAATAATATTATTGTATTGAGACGCCAAGGCTCACAGCAGCATATTTTATCAGTACATTATGCTGCAATAAAAAAGGGTAAAGATTTAGATACCAATATTCTTCTTCATAGTGGCGATGTGATTGTTATCCCATAAATATCAATTTATTATGACTAAAATTAGTTTTATCGCTAGTATTTTTACTGTAATAATGATCGGCCCGGTTTCTGCGACGGAATGGTCCATAAGCTCTTCGGTTAACTCATCGGTTAGTTATGATGATAATATTTTTATGGCTGAGGATGAAGTCGGTAGTGCTCATTATACGGTGACGCCTACAGTCTTGCTGCAACGAACACAAGATGATAACTCCAGTAGTTTGAGTTTTGGTTATATCGTTGACCGTTATGCATCTTTACCTGATTTAGATAAACAAAATCCTTTTTTACGCTTCAATTCGACATTTCAGAGTGAAAGAAGTCAATGGACACTTTCTGCTGATTATGCTGAAAGTTCTTCTCGAGACACCGCTGAAGCCGATGCAGGAGATTTTACGACAGAATCGACAGTAGCGACTAAATCTATTTCGCCATCATATCGATATCAACTAACCGAGCGAGACAGTCTATCGTTAAGTGGTAGTTATTCTGAAAAAGAATATTCAACAGTAGATTTTAGTGACAATGAAACATTGTCTTTGGCAGGAAACTGGCAGCATCAGTTTTCAGAGCGGTTTAATGGTGGTCTTTCAATTTCAGCCTCTAACAACCAATCTGACGGTGAAGGCCTAAGAGCATCAGTAGATGATGACTCTTATAATTTGTCTACAACGTTAAATTATAAATTATCAGAGTTGTGGTCTATAGGGGCAAGAGTAGGTGTTCGACATTTAAATAGTCACCGTACCGACGATTCTGGACTTGATGAAAATAATCGAAGCTCTGGTTTGTCCTTTGATATAGATGCTTCTAAAAAAACAGAACTAGATACTTTTTCGGTAGGACTTTCACGTACGGTGTCACCATCAAGTACGGGGGATGTTAATGAAACAGATAGGTTGAACCTTTCATGGTCCAGACAGTTACGAGAAACGATTAATATTGGTTTAACGGCTAGCTATCAGTCAACGACATCAGCATTAAATGATTCAAATGACACTCGTGATAATATTAGCCTTTCGCCTTCGGTATACTGGAAGTTTGCTCGTAATCTAGGTGTTAATTTAGCGTACAATTATCGACAACAAGAACGATCAGAGTTGAATACTGATGTGAGTAGTAATGCCCTGACACTGAGCCTAAACTACGATTGGGATGGACGTCGCTCCTCTCGTTAATAATATAGAGAATAAGATGGAAGATGAATATGTAAAAGGGCTAGGTGATTACCTAGACATTCTTAGACGGCGAAAATATTTTGTTATTATTCCAGCGGTTATTCTAATTATTATTAGTACTGTCGTTGCTTATACTCTGCCTGCCACTTATAAATCAGAAGGTTTAATTCTGATTGAGTCGCAAGAGATACCCACTAATTTAGTTCGCTCAACGGTGACAAGTTATGCAGACCAGAGAATAGAGGTAATTAAGCAACGACTCATGACTACTGGGAAGGTCATGGCCGTGGTTAATAAGTATAGCTTATACCCGGATATGGTTAAACAGTCTCAACCTATTTCATCGATTGTGGCTACATTTAGAGGGAATGTTAAAGTTGAAATGGTATCAGCAAATGTAACTGATCCTAATAGTGGCAGAAGTAGAAGGGCCTCGATAGCATTTACCGTTTCTTTTATGGATAAATCACCCGTACTCGCTCAGAAGGTCGCAAATGACTTAGTGACTGTATTTTTAAATGAAAATGTTCGAACTCGTACAGAAAAGGCAACGGAGACAAAAAAGTTTTTAGAAGAAGAAGCTAATAAATTTCAGCGTAAGGTTCAGTTGATAGAAAAGAAAATTGCTGAGTTTAAAGATGAGTATAGTGATAGTTTACCTGAGTTACTGCAATATAATTTAGCGAGAGTTGAGCAGTTACAAAAGGAGCATGGAGGTACTCAAAACCAAATAATAGCCTTGAATGACCAAATTATGACAATGAACCTTGAGTTGGTTCATGTGCCGGCTTATTTGGATAATCAACAAGGGACCCCGCAAGCCTACCAAACTCAGGAGCAAGCAACGCTTGCTAAATTAAAAACTGAATTGGCTGAAATAACAGAGCATTTAATGCAAATTAAGCAACGTTATTCAGCTAATCACCCTGATGTTAAGTCCGTTACAAAACAGCTTAAATTACTTGAGGATAAAGTCGCAGCTTCTGAATCAAAGGGAGTAAGGTTATCACCAAATAAACTGGGGAATAGAATGAATCCAGCTTATTTACAAATTAAGTCAAGAATAGATTCTTCTGAACGGGAAATAGTTAGGCTACGTAATGGTTTGGCTGATGTTAAGTCTAAGTTAACAGTGTATGAACAACGTATTGTGCAGACTCACCAGGTTCAACGAGCATATGATGACTTAACCCGTGATCATGTTAGTAATCTTCGGAAGTATGAAGAGCTAAGAGCCAAAGAGTTAGAGGCCGGATTAGCTGAAAACCTGGAGTCAGAAAATAAAGGTGAAAAATTTAGTTTAATTGACCCTCCTCTGGTTCCTAATAAAGCTGAAAAGCCGAATAGAGCTAAAATTGTAGTAATGGGTGTGGTTATGTCGGTTGGTATCGGCGTCGGCTTGGCTTTAGCTATGGAACTTTTATTGGGTGGTATTCGAGGCTATAAGCAAATATCACGAGTATTAGGAAGTGCACCTTTAGTTGTTATCCCAGTAATTACAACGGTGCAGGATATCCAGCTTAAAGCAGCTAATCGTAAGCGTATTTTATTTATATTACTTCTATTGATGGGATTATCAGTGGTTGGCTTTCACTTTCTAATTATGGATCTTGAAGTCTTATGGTTTAAAGTAATCCGTAAAATCAGTTTGTTATAGTACTGTTGAGAACCTAGTGGATAATAAAAATGGATAGAATACAAAAAGCACTTGATAAGGCCAAAGAGCAGCAAACTAGAGAAAATGAAGTTGTTCTGACTAATACGTCTAAAGTAGCTAAGACAAAAGCAGAAGATCCTCTTAAAGCACCGATATCAGGTATATCGTATAGCCAAACTCGAGTAATTAAGCCATCGAA
>NVVP01000035.1 GCA_002402245.1 Gammaproteobacteria bacterium
CAATATCAACCTTTAATGGTTGAGGAGACGATTCCTAGAGAGAGTAAAACCACACTATTTTTTGTGGTTGCCATGATAGCGATGTTGATCTTAATGTTGGCACAATTTTATACGGCATGGGGAGTGAAAAAATCACACCAATAGAGGGGGCAGGGGGAACAACTGAATTTAGACGTTGATATCGATATTTCCCTATTCCCTCATTTTCAGGTTGACATACACATTAGAGGTTTAAGTTTTATATTTTTGTAGTAGGGACCCAAGTACCTTACTTGATGTGATAAGTCTTGAATAATCCACTCAAAATTGTTTTAAGGCGAATGTTCTATTTTATATCATCAATGGGATGAATGATTAATATAAGTTATCAATATGATAGATATAAAAACTTATACTTTCAATTAATTCTCTGCGAGTATGCATATGGCCCTTATAAATATCTGGTTTTAGAAAGGAAGTAATAGGTTGAATACGTTATTGAATAATCGTGTAGGTTTACACTGCTTTTACAGTGTTGAAGCAATGCTGAGACATAATGATTAAATCATTATCAGGCATCATTGCTTACACTGTGACACCTTTTCGAAATGATAAGGTTGATTTTGATGTGCTTTATGCTCTCATTGATCAGCTTATTTCAACTGGGGTAGATGCTATTGCGGCATTAGGTAGTGCAGGGGAGTGTGCATATCTAGATGATGATGAATGGGCTGAAGTAGCTGAAAAAACTATTAACTATGTTGATGGCCGCTTGCCTGTTATTGTTGGTATTTCAGAGCTTACGACTAAAAAAGCAGTAGCCCGTGCGGTGTTGGCGAATCAATTAGGTGCCGATGTCATTATGGTAGCGCCTTTTTCATATTACCCTTTATCTGAATCTGAAATATACGATCATTATTATGCTATTTCAGGTGCAGTTTCCATGCCTATTATGGTTTACAACAACCCGACTACCTGTGGCGTTGATATGTCTGCTGAATTTATGTTGTCGATGGTTAGTAACATCGAACAAATTAGCATGATAAAAGAAAGCTCAGGCAAGATTGAACGTATGCACCAAATTTATAGCTTATCAGCTGGGCAGGTTCCCTTCTTTAATGGCTGTAACAGTATAGCCTTAGAAGCATTAAATGCAGGTGCGGCAGGCTGGTGTACCGCGGCTCCTTGTTTATTAGGTCATTTACCTAAAAAGTTACTCAATGCAGTCAGACATGAGCAGACTGAGCTTGCTAGAACCTTGTTCTATCACCAATTGCCATTGCTTGATTTTATTGTAAAAGAAGGATTGGCAACCTCAGTGAAAGCGGGGTTATCAATAAAAGGCATTGCCGCAGGAGACCCAAGGCGGCCATTAAAGCCATTGGATGAACAAAAAACACTTCAGCTAAGCTTATTATTAGAGGCTTATAGATAGCTTAGCAGTTGAATAAAAAATAATAATAATTATAACAATACGAAATAATTCATAAAAGAGGATATACCATGGTAGATGAACAACGCCTGCAATCTGCACGCGAAAAAGCTTTAGCCCTAGAAAGTGTGGTTAATACAGTAGTGATCGGTCAGGAAAAAGTCATTAGACTTATTTTGATTGCTTTGCATGCTCGTGGTCATGTATTACTTGAAGGGGGCGTAGGGGTAGGTAAAACAACATTACTACGTGCTTTTTCTAAAGCATTAGGCGGATCTTTTGGTCGTATTGAAGGTAGTGTGGATTTAATGCCCAATGATCTACTTTATAGTGCATGGGTTGATGGTGACGGCAAGCCTGTTATTGATCCTGGTCCTCTGATTGCACATGGTGAAGATACAGCGGTGTTTTTCTTCAATGAAATTAACCGTGCTCGCCCACAAGTTCAATCACTGTTATTAAGAGCCATGGCTGAGCGTAGTGCTGAAGCCTTTGGTCGTGAATATACATTTCCACATATGATCGTTTTTGCCGATAGAAATGGTGTTGAAAAAGAAGAAACATTTGAGTTAAGTGCCGCAGCACGAGATCGCTTCTTATTTGAAATTTCTGTAGCGAATCCGGAAGAAATTGAACACCGTAAAGCACTTATTTTTGATTCTAAATTCCATGATGTTGATTCATTATTAAGTGCCTTATCGGAACCATTACTTGATTATAGTGAATTAAATGACCTTGATCGTGATGTGCAAGCAGCGGTATTTGTTTCGGCAGAAATTGAGAATTACATTATCCGAATTTGGGATGCGACTTGGAAGCCTCATGAGTTTGGTATTGAAATTCCTGATGTATTTATAGAAGACCTTGTTATTGCCGGTGCCAGTGTCCGTGGTATGTCAGCGATGGTGCGTGCCGCTAAAGTATCTGCGTGGTTAGAAGGTCGAGATCATGTATTACCCGATGATGTGCATACTGTTTTATTCTCTTCATTAACGCATCGTGTTTTCTTATCGCCTATTTATGAAGGCCGTCGCGAGCAAATTATGCCGCTGTTTATTGCTGCATTGCGTGACCATATCTCAGCACCATAATGCTGAAACCTTATTGTCGAATTAATACATTAATCAATTAGGGTGTAGGTATGAGTGAAACAAGACAGGACGAGTTTAACTATCGTTATCCTCATAAAGTGTACGGCAGTATTCCTGGTGTACACAGTGGTAAATCGCTTGGAACAGGGGATAGTTTTGCAGGCTTTGCAAACCTATTCGATTATCCTGACCCACGGCGGTTAGATTTACGTGCGAGTCTGAGAAACAATTTGTCCACAGGTGGAAATAGTTATTTAGTGAGGCGTTATCAACAGCGATCACCAATTACTTTATGGATGATGGCTGATTTATCTCGCTCGATGGCGGTATCAAATGTTAATCATGAGCAATTGGCAAGCCTAACGCAATTAGTGGCGCATTCAGCCATTAGCTTAGGTGACCGTTTTGGTCTAGCTGGCTTTGATTCTGGTTTACGGCATGATGTTTATATGATGCCTTCGCGACAACGTAGTACGCCAAATCTCGCAGCAGATATGATTCGTGATTCAGATCCAGCCAGTTCGGCTGGGGTAGGAGGGCTTATTCATGCCGCTAATATGATTACTAGCACGCATGCCATCGTATTTTTAGCCTCTGATTTTTGCTGTGATATTGAAGAGGTTGATAGAGCATTACGTCAATTATCTCGTTATACCGTGGTGCCTATTGTGTGGAAACATGATGATGTTAATCACTTGCCTTCACATGCCGGTTGGACTGAAATGAGAGATTCCGAGACAGGTGAATACCGTAATGTGTGGATGCGTCCCAGTATTAAAAAACGCTGGAAAAAGACTATGGATGACCACTTTGAACAGCTTACTGCCTGTTTTATGCGTCACCGTGTCAGGCCTTTATTTACCGATGGTAATGTCACTGGCGAGCAATTAAGTAATTATTTTTTGGGTAGGACATAATAATGACAATACGTTATTTAACACTCTTTATATTGGTAAGTAGTTTTTTTACCAGTATTAGTATGGCAGCCGATACACTGACTGCTAATATCGATCGGGCTTGGGGATTATCATTAGGTGATAATGTAACGGTAACCGTTGATCTAACCACCATTGAAAATGGTATCGACAGCAGTAGCTTACCGGCAGAAAAAGCACGTTATGGTACATGGCTCTATTTAAAGACAATTGATGTGTCATTAGAGCAACTCGCTTTTCAATATCAAATTGTTAATGTACCGCTTAAAAATACATTAATTGAGTCACCTACATTTGATATTAAACAAGCTAATGGACAATGGCTTGTTATTCCGACTACAGCATTAACCATTGGCCCTTCATTAGCCGTTACTGAAAGTGCAGCAAATATCAGTATGAAACCGGATATTGAGCCGAGCCTTATTTCAATAGAAAAACAGCAACAACAGCGCTGTTTGTTTATTGTTATAGCCGGTGTAGCAGGGCTGATATTATTGCTGTGGCATTTTGGTTGGAAAACCAAACACCGCTTACCCTTTTCACAAGCAGTACATGATTTATCTCGACTTAGCTGGCACAGTGTGACACCTGATGAAGCAGCCCGTATTTTACATACTGCCTTTAATCGAACAGCTGATACGGTTGTGGTTTATGGTGAAATCGATACATTGATCGAGCAGCAGGCATGGTTAGCGCCATTAAGTGATGAGATTAAGCTGTTTTATCAACAATCAGAACAGCATTTCTTTGCTCGAAAATCAGCTCAAGAGCCTGATATTACCGAAGTGAGAAAGTTGGCTAAAGCGTGTCGAGCTAAGGAGATGCTCGCATGACACTCTTTGGATTACATTGGGGATCGGCGATGATGATGTGGCTGCTTCCTCTTATGGCATTGCCCTGGTTGAGTCATAGCCAGAGTAAAGTGGTGGCATGGAGTCACTTTGTACCTGAGGACTCATTATCAAATATTATCGGCTTTATGCTGAAACTACTGGTGTCATTAGTGCTGGGTAGTTTGATTTTAGCATTGGCCGATCCTTATTTACCTGAGAAGACAATTGAACGGGTAGGTAATGGTGCTGAGGTGGTTATTTTGGTAGATAGGAGTCGCAGTATGGATGATCCTTTCTCTACTCGAGGCAAAGCCTTAGCGGTAAACCGTACCGTGGGTAAAGGCGATAGTAAGCGTCGTATT
The DNA here is from genome assembly GCA_002402245.1 of Gammaproteobacteria bacterium. GTDB lineage: Bacteria > Pseudomonadota > Gammaproteobacteria > Nitrosococcales > Methylophagaceae. The sequence continues at coordinate 4,633 of NVVP01000035.1, forward strand.
GCTAAAAAATACTTACTTGAATTTGTTGATAAGCGTATCGATGACCGTTTTGGCTTTGTATTATTTAGTGATAAAGCATTAGATTTATTGCCATTAAGCTATAACAAAGACAGTATTCGGCAGATTATTAACGCCAGTGCCTTAGGTAWAGGGCTGTCTGAAACCAATATTGCAAAAGCGATGATTACCGCGGCGGAAATGTATGCCAAAGAAACCTATTCTGGCTCACGAACTGTTCTATTAGTATCAGATGGTGGTCAAGAGTTTTCAGCTGAGAATAAAAAGCGTATTACAGAACTTTATAAACGTGAAAATTTAACGCTTTATTGGATCTATATGCGTTCAACCACGGGCTTAAAAATTGATGAAGAAAGTACCGATGATTCATGGGCTAATACGCCTGAAAAGAAATTACATAAATTCTTTAAATCATTAGGCGTTCCTTATCGAGTGTTTGAAATTGAGTCGGTGAAAAGCTTCTCTGAAGCGATAGATACTATTGATCAGCAGCAACAACAAACTTTGATTGTTGAAGAAATTATTCCACGCGAGAGTAAATCTGCACCTTTCTTTTGGATAGCTATGATGACGATGTTATTACTGGTTATCGCCCAATTTTATACCGCATGGGGAGTGAAAAAAGCACATGAATAAATATTTACACGGACTACACTGGGGCTTGGTAATTATTGTTGCTGCTAGTTCAGTAGCAATTGCTAAAACAAGCTTAAGCATTTGGCAAACAAGCCAAGTTAATGAGTTTATTAGTAATCCAGCTGACTTTGAACACGTACCGGATAACGCCAATGCCCAGTTTTCTCAAGCTAGCTACGATGTTGAGCAAGCTAAACCTGAGGAAGCCTTAGATCGCTTAACTCAAGTGCTCAATACTGAGGATAAGGCTTTAGAAGCGGCTGCTTATTTTAATCGAGGTAATATCAACCTGAGAGCTGCACGTGAATTAGCTGCTGGCGATTCGGCAAGAATTGCGTTAGTGGGATTGGCTAAACAAGATTATAGAACAGCATTACTGATTGATTCTAACGTGTGGGATGCTCGGTTTAACTTAGAGATTGCGTTATTAATGGCACCAGAAGTCGTGTCTGCCAATAAGGCGTATAAAAAACGAAAAGGATCCCAATCCGTGGTGGTTAAAGCGGTGGGTTTCAGAGTTGATCTACCATGATGCTTAGTTACCAACAACGCATTACAGCCTCTGCGGTTGGCATGCTGCTAGTGGTATTACTTATTACGCTAGCATTGTTCTTTCCTCGTACCGATAGAACCGTCAAAGTGATGGATTTGTTATTCGTACTTGATATTACTCAAAGTATGGATGTGACCGATGTTGAGTTAGATGGTGAAAAAGTGAGTCGTATTACCTGGGCGAAAGCGCATGCGAAAGAGCTATTACAAGCCTTACCGTGTGGTTCGCATGTAGGCTTGGCCGCTTTTAGTGAGTCACGTAGTTTAATTTTGATGAATCCAGTGGAGGTATGTGAAAGTTATAATGACTTAAGCCAAATGTTGGCCAAGATTGATGGTTCGATTGCCTGGGCTTTATCAAGTGAACTATCAAAAGCAGTGTTTGGTGCAATTGATCAAGCGAAGTTAATGACGCCAAGCCCAGACATCGTTTTTATTACCGATGGTCATGAAGCACCGCCTTTACATGAGTCTTTATTCCCTAAGTATAAAAAAGATTTAGCGGATATTTCGGGGGTGTTTGTGGGCGTAGGGGGCGATGAATTACTGCCTATTCCTAAACATGATTTTGATGGCACTGAAAATGGATTTTGGCAACAAAATGAGGTGTTACATGAAGATGTTTATGCCTCACTTCGAAGTGAATCAGAAGAAGTCAGAGCGGCACGGCCTCGCAATGAGCATTTATCATCACAAAAGACAGCGCACCTCACAGGCTTAGCTAAGCGCTTATCATTTGACTATATTGTATCGCCAGATAATGTCGATACGTTGCTGACGGCCTTAGAGAACAAAGTTAAAACGCGTGATCAAGTAGTAAATTATAGTTGGGCACCTTGGTTTACTTCGCTTGCTTTGTTTATATTGGCATTACTGTATTTCCCATTTCGTTTTTTTAGAAAATAAATCACCTAATATAGATTGGAACCATTCTACTTTCACCTAGTGTAAATAGTTTGGTTTCAGTCTATTTCAATTAGAATCATGCTAACCTCTGGCTTTCAGCCCTTACTATGACTTGCCAAGGTATCTATGCTACAACTTGATATTTCAATCTCTGAACAATTATGTCGCCTATCAGATAGCGATAGTACGGTGTTTGAAGCGCAAGTCTCCACTGCACTCAATGGTGCAGGAGAGCAAAAAAATAGTGGTTGTACTCCGTGTGGACTTCATTATATTCGTGCTTGTATCGGCGCTGGCCAAGTTGAAAACAGCGTATTCGTAGGGCGCAGACCCACAGGTGAAGTCTATAACGATGCGTTAGCAGCACAATATCCTCAACGTGACTGGATATTAACGCGGATTATGTGGCTCAGTGGCTTAGAATTGGGTAAAAATAGATTAGCAAATGTTGATACAATGCAACGCTATATTTATATCCATGGTTGTCCCGATAGTTTGCCTATGGGCAAAGCGTTATCTCATGGATGTATTCGCATGTATAATAAGGATCTGCTAACACTGTTTGAGTTAGTTTCACCGGGTACTCGGGTGATGATCCACGAATAAGGTGAGAACTGATGACATTAGGTCCACTAATGGTCGACGTGCTTGGTACTGAACTAAGTGAAGTTGAACGCGATATTTTGCAACATCCTCTAGTGGGCGGAGTCATTTTATTTAGTCGTAATTACGAATCTCCAGAACAAGTAGCCGCCTTAACTAAGAGTATTCACGCTTTACGTGAGCCGCATTTATTAATTGCAGTAGATCATGAAGGTGGCCGAGTTCAACGTTTTCGCTCAGGATTTACACGCTTACCGCCGATTGGCGCTTTAGGTAAGCACTATATGCAACACCCTAAACAAACATTAGCATTGGCTGAAACAACAGGGTGGTTGATGGCCGCTGAGCTACGGGCAATAGGTGTCGATTTTAGTTTTGCCCCTGTTTTAGATTTAGATTATGGTGTCAGTGAAGTGATTGGTGACCGTGCTTTTCACCGTGATCCTGAAGCCGTATCGTCAATGGCTCATGCTTATATTCAAGGTATGAAACGTGCTTGGATGCCGGCAGTGGGCAAACATTTCCCTGGTCATGGCGCAGTTGAAGTCGATTCCCACTTAGGCTTACCGGTTGATAAACGTCATTTTGAAGATATGTGGCAAGCCGATATGTTGCCATTTAGAAACCTATGTCAAACAGAACTAGCCGGAATCATGCCGGCTCATATTGTTTATGACAAAGAAGATGAATTACCTGCTGGCTTCTCACCTTTTTGGTTACAAGAGGTTTTACGTAATAAATTAGGCTTTCAAGGTGCCATTCTTAGTGATGATTTAAGTATGGAAGGCGCCTCAATCATGGGCGATAGTCTAGGTCGTACTGAAGCGGCATTATCGGCAGGATGTGACATGGTCTTGTTATGTAACAATCCTAATAGTGTGGAACGAGTGATTGATGGCTTACAATATACTGATGATCCAGTACGCCATATGCGATTAATTCGTTTACATGGTCGACACGGTCAAAACCGAAATGAATTGATGGCCAGTCAACAGTGGAAAGATGCCACCAAAACAGTCTTAAGTTACGCCCCTGATCCTGAGTTGGAGTTAAATTTAGCATGAAATTAATCACTACTTTTTTATTAGTATTGAATTTATTATTTATTGCACCGCTTACTAGCATTGCAGATGAAACGATCTCAGCTGAGATTGATGTACCAGTACCAGAAAGCTTAAGTAGTCCTCGCAATACTATGCAGACATTTATTAGCTCAATGGCAGCGGTTAGAGAGGGTGATAGGTCACAGTTAAGTACTGCTATTTCAACCTTGAATTTAGCAGGAATGAGTTCGCTTATTCGAGTTAGCAAAGGAAAAGAACTGGCGTATACGCTGTCATCAGTGATTGAACGTAGTAAAAAAGTGGTATTGAAGTCGATCCCTAACCGACCGACTGACAGTCGTTATGTGTTTGGCAAGTACTCACAAGGTCGAGTTGAAATAAGTAAACAGGCTGATGGGCAATGGCAGTTTAGTCAGCACACCATTCAGGTTCTGCCAGCTATTTTAGAAGGCTTGTTAGATGATCCTGCTGTACAAGGTTCAAAGGATCCACAAATCGCCTTACCTTTTTATATTAAATTACGGTCCTTACTACCTGAACAGTTAAAACAAGGTTTTTTACTAGAATATTGGCAATGGATTGGTCTTTTACTGATTATTTTTGTGGGCTTAATGGCCGATAAAATAGTCGCTTGGATTTTGAGTAAAAACTTAATTCACTGGAAAAAGAGTCATAAAGAATATAAGCAATTAGATAATAGTGTATTGAGGCCGTTTGGTTTAATGGCGATGGCCTTAGTGTGGTGGTCTGGTATTAATTTATTAGGTTTACCTGTTATTGCTTTAGTCATCTTATTAGTCGCAGTGAAATTACTAGTGAGCTTGGCGGGTGTGTGGAGTGCTTATCGTTTAGTCGATGTATTCAATGCCTTGATCATGCGAAAAGCACAGAAAACAGCGAATAAGTTTGATGACTTATTAGTGCCGATGATAACCAAAACACTGAAGGTATTTATTACTGTCATTGGTTTTGTTTTTGTTGCTGATAATTTAAATGTTGATGTTACTAGCTTATTGGCAGGTCTTGGGCTGGGTGGTTTAGCTTTTGCTTTGGCTGCTAAAGATTTACTGGGTAACTTCTTTGGTTCATTAACGGTGTTATTAGATCGTCCATTCCATATTGGTGATTGGGTTATTATTGGTGATGTTGAAGGTTCTGTTGAACGGGTTGGTTTTAGAAGTACCAGAATAAGAACGTTTTATAACTCACTGATTACACTGCCTAACGCCTTATTAACCACCACTAAAATTGATAATATGGGCGCACGCCGTTATCGTCGAATGAAAACTATGCTGGGTTTAACTTACGATACATCACCTGAGAAAATAGATGCATTTTGTGAAGGTATTAGAGCATTGATTCAATTACATCCTTATATGCGTAAGGATTATTATCAGGTGTATTTTAATCAGTACAATTCAGCTTCATTAGATATTTTAGTTTATGTTTTTTGGCAAACACCTGATTGGAATACCGAATTACGTGAGCGTCACCGTTTCTTATTGGATATCTTACGTTTAGCTAAGCAACTTGATGTTGAATTTGCTTACCCAACACAAACCTTATATTTAAAACAAGAAGCAGGGTCTGAAAATAATGCTGCATCGCCCTTTCAAACAGCGATGAGTGAAGAGGATGCGTTTGCCATGGGACGAAAAGAAGCGACGGCGATTGTCGATGCGACTTTAGGCCAAGGTGTCAGACCCGCTCCGGTTAGATTTCCTTGATGGCTCAATTTAGTCACCTTGAAGTGTGTATCAATAGCAGCACCGCACCATGTTTAAGAGATAGTTAATAATTTATGTCAGATCAGTTTGTTCATTTACATTTACATACCGACTACTCTCTAGTAGATGGTTTAGTTCGAATTAAACCCTTGATTAGTCAGGTGGCCGAGTTAGGCATGCCTGCAATCGCAGTCACCGATCAGCATAATTTGTTTGCAGCCGTAAAGGTATATAGCGCCGCACAGGGGGCGGGGGTTAAGCCTATTATAGCGGCTGATCTACGTTTGCGAGATCCCAATGATCCACGTAAAAGTAGTCGTTTTGTATTGCTTTGCCAGAATACAGCGGGTTATTTAAATTTATCTCGGCTGATCTCTCGCGCTTATATGGAAGGCCAACATCTCGGCGTGCCGATGTTAGAGTTAGATTGGCTTGATGGTCAAACCGACGGTTTAATTTGTTTGGCAGCTGGCCGAGAGGGTATTTTAGGTAAAGCCTTACTTAATAATTTAGTCGATGATATTGAATCCATTACTAAGCACTGGAAAGCCCTGTTTCCTGATCGCTTTTATCTTGAGTTAATACGTACCGGCCGAGATGATGAAGAACGCTATATTCAACTAGCCCTCGATTTAGCCGTAAGTCATGACTTACCTGTTGTAGCAACCAATGATGTTCGTTTTCTTGACCCTAGTCAGTTCGAAGCTCATGAAGCAAAAGTGTGTGTAAATGAAGGGCGATTATTGGATGATATTCGTCGACCACGAAATTATTCACAGCAGCAATATTTACGCACACCAGCAGAAATGGTCGAGCTGTTTATAGATATACCTGAAGCGATTGAAAATACTATTGAGATTGCGAAACGATGTAATGTAACTCTGACATTAGGCGAGCATTTTTTACCTGATTTTCCTGTGCCTGAAGGCATGACGATTGAAGAGTTTTTCTCGCAAGAATCTTTTGAAGGATTGGAACAACGCTTACCTGTACTTTTTCCTGATGCCGATGTATTGGCTGGAAAACGGGCAGAATATGAAGAACGCTTGCAGATTGAGTTAGACGTTATTAATGAAATGGGCTTTCCTGGCTATTTTCTTATTGTTGCTGACTTTATTAAATGGTCAAAAGATAATGAAATACCTGTCGGGCCAGGGCGGGGGTCAGGTGCGGGTTCGTTAGTAGCCTATTCATTAAAAATCACCGATATTGATCCACTACAATATGATTTATTATTTGAGCGATTTCTAAATCCTGAACGGGTATCACTACCCGATTTTGATATCGATTTTTGTATGGAAGGCCGTGATCGAGTTATTGATTATGTATCACGGCATTATGGTCGTGATCATGTTTCGCAAATTATTACTTTCGGTACCATGGCCGCTAAGGCGGTATTACGTGATGTTGGCCGAGTATTAGGTTTTCCTTATGGTTTAGTGGATGGATTAGCTAAATTAGTGCCATTTGAAATAAAAATGACTTTGACCAAAGCCATGGAACAAGAGCCGTTATTGCAAGAACGTTATGACAAAGAAGAGGATGTTAAAACGTTAATTGATCTTGCATTACAGCTTGAAGGTTTAACCCGTAATGTCGGTAAACATGCCGGTGGTGTTGTTATTGCACCCAAAGTACTAACCGAATACACGCCGATTTATTGTGAGCAAAACGGTGCAAGTTTAGTTGCACAATATGATAAAGATGATGTTGAAGAAGTTGGTTTAGTTAAATTCGATTTTTTAGGCTTAAAAACATTAACCGTCATCGACTGGGCGGTTAAAAATGTTAAAGCCATGCTGCCGCCTGATGAAGCAGCTAAAATTAATATTGATAATTTACCGCTAGATGATAAGCCTAGTTATGATTTATTGAAGCGAGCTGAAACAACGGCTGTTTTCCAGCTGGAATCTCGCGGTATGAAAGATCTTATCAAGCGATTACAGCCAGATACATTTGAAGATATTGTTGCCTTAGTAGCCTTATTTAGGCCGGGGCCGTTGCAATCAGGCATGGTTGATGATTTCGTTAATCGTAAGCATGGTCGAGCAAAAGTAGATTATCCTCACCCTGATCTTGAACCTGTTTTAAAACCTACCTATGGCGTTATTGTTTATCAAGAACAAGTAATGCAAATTGCCCAAGTGCTGGCTGGCTATAGTTTAGGTGGTGCGGATATGTTACGCCGAGCCATGGGTAAGAAAAAACCTGAAGAAATGGCCAAACAACGAGAGCTGTTTCTCGCAGGAGCCAATAACCGCGGTATTGATGACAAAGTCTCAGGCCCTATTTTTGACTTGATGGAAAAGTTTGCTGAGTATGGTTTTAATAAATCTCATTCGGCCGCTTATGCCTTAGTCGCTTATCAAACAGCCTGGTTAAAGGCTCATTATCCAGCAGCCTTTATGGCTGCAGTACTAACTGCGGATATGGATAATACCGATAAAGTCGTTGGCTTAATCGATGATTGCCGCGATCTAGGCTTAACGGTTTTACCTCCTGATGTAAATCACAGCAAAATTCAATTTACAGTCGGAGATGAAGGATCGGTTCGTTACGGCCTAGGTGCTATTAAAGGTGTGGGTGAAGCTGCCTTAGCCGGTATTGTGGCTGAACGTGAGCAAGGCAAACCTTTTAGTAGCTTGTATGACTTTTGTCAGCGTGTTGATATGAAAAAAATTAACAAGCGGGTAATGGATGCATTAGTAAAATCAGGTGCCTTTGATTGCTTAGGTGGCCACCGTGCAAGTTTAGAAGCGAGTTTAGCTAAAGCTATTCATATTGCAGGCCAGCATCGTGATAATAGTGATAGTGGTCAAAATGATATGTTTGGCTTGATGACGGTGGATGACTCTATTCATGATGAAGAGCCGTTAATTGATTCTAGGCAATGGTCAGAAGAACAGTTATTAACGGCCGAAAAAGAAACATTAGGTTTGTATTTAAGTGGTCATCCTATTGATCGTTATGCGGATGAGTTGTCCCAGTTTATCCCTAAAAAAATTAGCGAGCTTGATGCGCCTGAAGCAAAAGGTTATCAACGTAATGAAATTCCCGTTATTACCGCCGGTCTGATTGTCGCTATTCGAACAATGAAAAGTAAAAATGGTGGTCGAATGTGTTTTATCACCCTTGATGACCAAACTGCTCGATTAGAAGTACGTATTTTTGCCGAAGCCTATGAGCAATATCAAGCGATGCTTCAGCCTGATAAACTAGTTGTTATTCAAGGTAAAATTGGTCAGGACAATTTTACCGGTGGTTTAGCGGCAACGGCAGATACGGTATATGATATTGCGAGAGCAAGAGAAATGTGCGGTAAATCATTAATAATAATGGTTGAATCTGCTAACCTTGGTTCTGATTGGATTGCACATTTACAGCAAACAATTACCCCATGGAAGGGGGGATTGATCCCAATTGAGATTAATTATAAAAATAAGGATGCGCGAGCATTAATTAGTTTAGGTGAAGATTGGAACGTGGCACCATCGGATAGTCTATTGGCTGATTTAGCTGATTTAGAGATGGTTGATGGCGTCACAATGAAGTACAACACTTAAATTAAAGCAACGATGTTCATTAACTGAGTAAGTGAAAAGGCGAAAACTGAATGGACTTAACCCCTTATTTAAAATTAATGGCGGAGAAAAATGCCTCGGATTTGTTTTTTTGTACGGGTACTGAACCTCGTCTTAAGGTTGAAGGAAATATTCGTCCAGTAGGCTCGACTAAGCTGTTGCCGGGTGAAGTTGAAAAGATGGCCATGGTCACTATGAGTGATGAACAAAAGCATGAATTTGAAACTACACTAGAGTGTAACTTTGCAATATCGATGCATGAGGTAGGACGCTTTCGAGTCAATATATTTCGACAACGAAGTGAAGTGTCGATTGTTATTCGCTATATTCAAAGTAATATTCCTCGTCTTGAAGACATCAATTTACCTGACTCGCTTAAACATATTATTATGGAAAAACGAGGCCTGATTTTAGTTGTAGGTGCGACGGGATCAGGTAAGTCAACGTCATTAGCGGCAATGATTGGTCACCGAAACCGTAACTCTGCATCTCATATTTTGACCATTGAAGATCCTCTAGAATTTATTCATCATCATGAAAAATCGATTGTTCAGCAACGTGAAGTAGGCATTGATACGCTGAGTTATGAAAACGCCCTTAAAAATGCCTTACGTGAAGCACCAGACGTTATTTTAATCGGTGAAATACGCGATATTGAAACGATGAAGCATGCGATTAATTATGCTGAAACGGGACACTTATGTTTAGCTACATTGCATGCTAATAATGCTAATCAAGCCCTTGATCGTATTTTAAATTTCTTCCCTGACCTTGCTCATAAACAATTATTAACGGATTTATCGTTAAATTTAAAAGGGATTATTTCTCAGCGTTTATTACGCAGTGTTGATGGTAAGCTGGTTCCTGCTGTTGAGGTGATGTTAAATACACCTTATATTGCCGAGTTAATAAGTAAAGGCTCTATTGGCGAAATTAAAGAAGCGATGAAAGACAGTGCTGAAGAAGATATTGTCACTTTCGATCAGGCCATATTTACACTCTATAAGAAAGGCTTAATTACTTTGGATGAAGCCATTGCTAATGCAGATTCAAAGAATGATCTTAGCTTGGCAGTTAGAATGGATGAAGGTCATAGTAAAGAATCAGACAATTCAGTATCAGAACTCATCATGGGCTAGGTATAACAGCACTTAAATTGTTACAAGTGTGTATAATTCTATGGAATTAGAATTTGAATTTTAAGGTAACAACATGCAATTGAATTTCCTAGATTATGAACAACCTATCGCCGAGCTAGAAGCTAAAATCGATGAGTTGCGTTATATGAGTAATGATAGTGACTTAAACATTACCGATGAAATTCAAAAGCTACAAGATAAAAGCGTGTCGTTGACGGAATCTATTTTTTCTTCATTAACACCTTGGCAAACCACACAAATGGCACGTCATCCACAGCGTCCTTATACGCTTGATTATATTCATCGTTTAATTACTGACTTTGAAGAATTACATGGTGATAGGGCCTATGCTGATGATGCTGCTTTAATTACCGGAATGGGCCGTTTAAATGGCCGACCAGTGATGGTTATTGGTCATCAAAAGGGTCGTGATACTAAAGAAAAAGTAGCCCGTAATTTTGGTATGCCTCGTCCAGAAGGCTATCGCAAAGCATTACGAATCATGAAAATGGCCGAACGTTTTGGCTTGCCCGTGATTACTTTTATTGATACACCGGGTGCTTATCCTGGTATTGATGCTGAAGAGCGTGGTCAAAGTGAAGCCATTGCACGTAATTTATTTGAAATGGCTCAACTTAAAACGCCTATTATTAGCACTATAATTGGTGAAGGTGGCTCAGGTGGCGCATTGGCTGTTGGGGTTGCCGATCATGTCATGATGTTGCAATACAGTATCTACTCAGTTATTTCTCCTGAAGGTTGTGCCTCTATTTTATGGAAAAGTGCTGNAAAAGCACCCGATGCAGCTAATACATTAGGTATCACATCTGAACGCCTGAYGGAACTAGGTTTAGTTGATCAAGTTATCCCTGAACCATTAGGTGGCGCACACCGTGATATAGATGAAATTGCTCAACGACTTAAATCTGCACTGGAACAAAAGCTAATAGAGTTAGAAGCATTGCCTATTGAAGAGTTAGTCGCTCAGCGTCAAACGCGCTTATTGAATTATGGTGAGTTTGAGGAGTAAGTAGTCTTGTGGCTTTATATCCACATTTACTAATTGACGATATTGTTGCTCAGGCTTCGGGCAAAAAAATCTGTGTAGCCTACAGTGGTGGCGTTGATTCTCATGTGTTATTACATCTTCTCGCGCAGACAAATAATCACAATTTAGCTTCTGTTTCGGCTATGTATATTGATCATGGTTTAAATGATGACTCAAGTTTATGGGCGCAGCATTGTGCCACTGTTTGTGCTGAATTACAGGTGGACTTTAAAGCTATTAAAGTCGATGTTAAAGGCATTGATTCTTTAGGAATGGAAGCCGCAGCAAGACAAGCTCGCTATCAAGCTTTTGAGCAATACTTAACGCAAGATGATTGTTTGCTTACTGCTCAACATCAACAAGACCAAGCTGAAACACTATTGCTACAATTATTACGTGGTGCTGGGCCAAAAGGGCTTTCAGCTATGGCAAAAAACTTTGCTTTAGGCCAATTACACGTATATCGGCCATTGATTAATTGTAAGCAAGCTGATGTATTAAGCTATGCGAATGAACATAACCTTAAGTGGATTGAAGACCCCAGTAATCAAGACACTCGCTGGAATCGAAATTATATTCGCCATGAGCTTTGGCCTAATATTATAAAACGTTGGCCGAGTGCCGCTAAAACATTAAGCCGAAGCGCTGAGCATTGTGCTGAGGCAACAGAGTTGTTAGATGAAATTGCTCAGCAAGATTTATACTTTTTAAATTTGCATGCTGACAGTGAATCAATTGTCATTTCTGAATTATTAACCTTGTCTTCTGCCCGTAGAAATAATCTATTACGTCATTTTTTTAGTATAAAAAAATTAGCCATGCCCTCGGCAATTAATTTGCAGAGGATCATTGATGAAATCTGTTTGGCAAAACAAGATAGTGAACCATTAGTTGAATGGAAAGGCGTACAAATTAGACGCTACCAAGATAGCCTGTATAGTATGACTACTTTATCAAGCCATGATGTTGATAAAGTTATTCAACTCAACAGTGATGAAAGCATTGAAATGGCCGATGATATGCAGCTAGTTTGGCTACATAACATTGGCAAAGGTATTAATAAATCACTGCTTAATAGCAGGCTTAGTCTACGATACCGTCAAGGAGGTGAGCGCATAAAACCTCAAGGAAGCAACCATCACAGCTCATTAAAGCATTTATTTCAACGATGGCTAGTTCCTCCGTGGCAACGACAACGAATTCCTTTGATCTTCTGTGAGGATAGGCTGATTGCAGTAGTGGGTTACTGTATTAGTGATGATGTAGCGGTTGATGAGTCTACTGAAGGGTATTTACCTGTGATAAAGTCTCGATAAGATCACTATTTTGATTGAGATAAAGCGCCATTTCTGTTACTTTAGGCCCCTAGTTTGTGTGGCCATTCTGGCTGTACTAAGAAATTAGATTTCCCAAATATGCCTAAATTTATTTTTGTTACTGGTGGTGTTGTATCATCCTTGGGTAAAGGGATTGCAGCTGCATCTCTTGCTGCCGTTCTCGAAGCCCGTGGATTAAAAGTCACCCTAGTAAAACTGGATCCCTATATCAATGTTGATCCAGGTACGATGAGTCCGCTTCAACATGGTGAAGTTTTCGTTACAGAAGATGGTGCCGAAACGGATCTAGATTTAGGTCACTATGAACGCTTTGTCGATGAAAAAATGACAAAGCAAAATAACCATACAACAGGTCAAATTTACGAAAATGTTATTCGTAAAGAACGTCGTGGTGAATATCTAGGCAATACCGTACAGGTTATCCCCCATATTACTGATGAGATCAAACGTTGCATTTATGAAGGTGCTGGCGACTCTGATGTAGCATTAATTGAAATTGGTGGCACGGTAGGTGATATTGAATCATTACCTTTTTTAGAAACAATTCGTCAAATGGGTACACTATTAGGTCGTGATAATGCGATGTTTATTCATCTGACTTTAGTGCCTTATATTCCCTCTGCTGGCGAAATTAAAACAAAACCAACACAACATTCAGTAAAAGAGTTACGTACGATAGGTATTCAGCCTGATGTATTACTTTGTCGAATGGATCGTCCATTACCTGAAGCAGAGCGTCGTAAAATTTCTTTATTTACTAATGTAGCTGAAAAAGCCGTTATTGCACTAGTAGATGTAGATAGTATTTATAAAATTCCAACCTTACTTCACCGTCAAGGTCTAGATGACATTGTGGTTAAACAACTAGGCTTGGATACACAAGATGTGGATTTAACACAGTGGCAGCAAGTTGTAGATAATATCGATAATTCAGATGGTATGGTTAATATTGCTATGGTCGGTAAGTACATGGACCTGACCGAAGCGTATAAATCACTATCAGAGTCATTGATTCATGCGGGTATTCATACTCGTACAAAAGTAAACGTTCATTATATTGATTCAGAACAGATTGAGAAGGAAGGGCCTGCTGCTATTGCCGATATGGATGCTATTTTAGTACCCGGTGGTTTTGGTGAGCGTGGTGTTGAAGGTATGATTTTAACCGCACAATATGCCCGTGAAAATAAGATCCCTTATCTTGGTATTTGCCTTGGTATGCAAGTAGCTGTTATTGAGTATGCTCGTAATAAAGCAGGCTTAGAAGGTGCTTATAGTACTGAGTTCGATAGCAATACACCGCATCCAATTATTGGTTTAATTACTGAATGGCAAAAAGAAGATGGCAGCGTCGAAAAACGAGACCATGACTCTGATTTAGGCGGCACGATGCGTTTGGGTGGTTACCCTTGCGTATTAGAAGAGGGTAGTTTGGCACAAGCCATTTATAAATCTTCTGAAGTGAGCGAGCGTCATCGCCATCGTTATGAGTTCAATAATAACTATAAACAAATTTTAGAAGAAGCTGGGTTACGTTTTTCAGGCATGTCTAAAGATAAAAACTTAGTTGAGTTAATTGAAATTCCTGACCATCCTTGGTTTATTGCTTGCCAAGCACATCCTGAATTTACTTCAACGCCGCGTCATGGCCATCCTTTGTTTGATGGCTTTATTAATGCTGCCAAGGCTAATAAAGCAAGCCGAGTATAAACAGGCATTAATGTTGGAACAAAGAAACGGATATCGAAAATAACTTTTACGTATAGCGCTTAGCTATTTAGTTAATAAATGAACGGTAAACTTTAAGGATAAAGAATATGACAGCATTATATTTAGCCAACAGCACCCGATCTTATCTCTGCGATTAGATTAATCATATGAATTAAAGTACGATCTAACATTGTATTTTGGAGAACAAATTGAGCAAAATTATAGATATCCGTGGCCGTGAAATTTTAGATTCACGTGGCAACCCAACAGTAGAAGCTGATGTTATTTTAGAAAGTGGCATTATTGGTCGAGCCGCCGTACCTTCTGGTGCATCAACAGGGCAACGTGAAGCAGTAGAATTACGTGATGGTGACCAACAACGTTATTTAGGAAAAGGTGTTTTAAATGCCGTCGCTGCGATTAATGACGAGTTAGCCAATGCTATTATCGGAATGGATGCAGATGACCTGCAAGCCATTGATGAAAAGCTTATTGCAATTGATGGTACCGAAAATAAAAGCCGTTTAGGCGCCAATGCCTTATTAGCCATATCTATGGCTTCAGCTCGGGCTGCAGCTAATGATGCGGGCTTGCCTCTTTATAGTTATTTGTCGAGTGAGGCTACCTTAATGCCTGTACCGATGATGAATATTATTAATGGTGGTTCCCATGCCGATAATAGTATTGATTTTCAAGAGTTTATGATTGTTCCTGTGGGTGCTGCTAGTTTTTCTGAGGCAGTACGTTACGGCGCTGAAATTTTTCATGCCTTAAAAGCTGTTTTAAATAAGCGTGGCTTGAATACTGCGGTAGGTGATGAAGGTGGTTTTGCACCCGATTTACCTTCAAATGAAGCTGCAATTGAAGTTATATTAGAAGCGATTGCTGATGCAGGTTATGAAGCGGGTAAAGATATTATGCTTGCACTTGATACGGCAAGCTCTGAATTTTACCAAGATGGTCGTTATGAATTGGCATCTGAAGGACGTAGTTTAAGCTCAGAACAATTAGTCGCACTATTTGAATCATGGGTTAATAAATACCCAATCATCAGTATTGAAGATGGTATGGACGAAAATGATTGGGCTGGTTGGAAATTATTAACGGACCGTGTCGGTGACCGAGTTCAATTAGTAGGTGATGATTTATTCGTAACCAATACGACTATTCTTGCCCAAGGAATAGAAAAAGGTGTGGCCAATTCTATTTTGATTAAAGTAAATCAAATTGGCACATTGACTGAAACTTTTGCAGCGATTGATATGGCAAAAGAAGCAGGGTATACCGCTGTAATGTCACACCGAAGTGGTGAAACTGAAGATACTACTATTGCTGATTTAGCCGTTGCAACAGAGACGGGTCAAATAAAAACGGGTTCATTATCTCGTTCAGATCGGATTGCCAAATATAATCAACTTATGCGTATTGAAGCCGAATTAGGTGATGCTGCAATTTATCCGGGCTTGAAGGCATTTAAGCACGGCTAATGCGATGAAACCCATCATGATTTTACTCACAGTATTGTTGTTATTACTGCAATATAGATTGTGGTTTAGTCATGATGGACTGCCTTCTGTACTTCATTTACATCGAACAGTTGAATTACAGCGGCAGAATAATTTCGTATTATCTGAGAGAAACCAAGTGTTAGCGGCAGAAGTACATGATTTGAAAAGTGGTTTAGATGCCTTGGAAGAGCGTGCTCGTAGCGATCTAGGCATGATCAAAAAGGGTGAAACATTTTTTCATATTATAGAAGAATCATCACGTGAGTGAGCAGGTTTGGGCCATAGTGCCAGCCGCTGGAATTGGCTCAAGAATGAAGGCCGATCGTCCTAAGCAATATCTTCAACTAGATAATAAGTGTGTTATTGAACATACCTTAGAACGTTTAGCTTCTCACCCTCGAATCAAAGGTATTGTGATAGCCATTGCCCTCAATGACCCTTGGTGGTCTGAAATTTCTTTACCTTCAGGTGTTGAAATTCATATAGTCACAGGGGGAGCACAACGAGCAGACTCTGTTCTGAATGCACTTACCGAACTTCAGCAATTTTCTTATCAAAAAGACTGGGTGCTGGTTCACGATGCTGCACGACCTTGCTTACGTCATCAAGATATTGATCAAATGTTGCTTCAACTTGCCGATAGCTCGATTGGGGGAATATTAGGCGTACCTGTTAATGATACGGTTAAACGCACTGATAGCGACAATCAAATTATCTCAACCGTTGAACGGAAAAATCTATGGCGGGCAGCTACACCACAGATGTTTCATGTCGGCCCATTGAAACAGGCATTAGAACAAGCTAAACAACAAGGGCTTAATGTCACGGATGAAGCCAGTGCGATGGAGTTATTTGGTTTTCAGCCTATGATGGTGGAAGGGCATGCAGATAATATTAAAATTACCCTACCGCACGATTTAGCATTAGCTAGTTTGTTCATTCAACAGCAATTAGGAGAAACTTCGTGAGAATAGGTCATGGTTATGATGTGCATAAATTTGCAGTTGATGTGCCACTTATTGTCGGTGGCGAGACCATTCCCCACACTCATGGTTTAGAGGCTCACTCTGACGGTGATGTATTAATTCATGCAGTCTGTGATGCCTTATTAGGTGCGGCGGGATTATGGGATATTGGTCATCACTTTCCTGATACTAGCAATGAGTTTAAAAATATTGATAGCCGAATATTATTAAAACGCGTAGTGGCGGACTTGGCATCGCGCGGTTGGAAAGTAAATAATATAGACAGTACCATTATTGCTCAAGAGCCTAAAATGGCTCCGTTCATTCCTACCATGAGACAAAATTTGGCAACGGATTTAATGATTGAACTTGATGCGGTTAATGTTAAAGCGACTACGACTGAAAAGTTAGGTTTTGCAGGCCGAAAAGAAGGCATCGCTGCTCATGCCGTTGTCTTACTTGCAAAAATATAAAGAGAGTAGGCTTTGAGTAAGTTTGATTTTTCGATATTACCTCGAGTTAATGAGTTAGCGACACAGTGCGCTGCTAGTATTCGTGCCCAAGCAGAGTATTTTAAGGTCGATGAGCAACTGCCTTTTACCCCAGAAGGCCAAGGTGGTCATGTCTGGTTGAAAATAGAAAAACGCGGTATTAACACGGATTGGTTAGCGGGAGAGCTGGCTAAGTTTGCAGGTGTTGCGCGTGTGGCTATTGGTTATGCAGGACTTAAAGATCGTCATGCAATAACAAGGCAGTGGTTTAGTATTAATTTAGAAGGCCATGAAGAGCCTAATTGGTCTGAGTTTGAACGCGATGATATTAAAATCATTGAGCAGACTCGTCATAATAAAAAATTAAAACGAGGCGTACTGACCGGTAATATTTTCACCTTACGCTTAACGGATATGCAAGGTGAGCAAGCAGCGTGGGTTTCAGCCTTAGAGCATATCCAAAAGCAGGGAGTACCTAATTATTTTGCTGAACAACGCTTTGGCCATAATGGCGGCAACTTACAACGCGCCGACTATTGGTTTACAACAGGTAAGGCACCTAGGCAACGTAATCAGAAAAGTATGTATTTATCAGCGGCTCGCTCATGGTTATTTAACCAAGTGCTAGCAGAGCGAATTCGACTAACTACGTGGAACGATGTGATGGCAGGTGATGTCATGATGTTATCGGGTAGTAAAAGTGTATTTAATGTCGATAAAGTAGATAATGTGTTGCAAACACGTGTGGCTAATAAGGATATCCATCCCACAGGACCACTATGGGGAAGAGGCGAATCATTAGCTGCAACAGATTGCTTGCAAGTGGAACAGGCTACATTGACTGATTGGCAAGGCTGGCAACAAGCTTTAGAAAAACAAGGTCTAAGTCAGGAAAGGCGTTCGTTACGCTTATTTCCTGAAAACTTTGAATGGACGTTTATTGATGATGAACAATTAACGCTCAGTTTCTTCTTACCATTAGGTTGTTATGCTACGGCCGTGATGAGAGAGTTAGCGGTTATTACTGATGCAACACATCGGCCGCCAGAGAAGCGTGAACAATAGAATGCGAACGTTGATGAATAGGGTGATTAAATTATGTTGAAATTAAATATTAGTTTAGCAATTTTATTATTACTGCCTTCATTATTATGGGCCGAAAGTTGGCAGGCAGAAAGTGGTGACAAACAAGTCGCTGTACTTGAGTTATTTACTTCTGAAGGTTGTGGTTTATGTCCCGCTGCCGAACACTGGGTCTCAGGCTTAGATGAGCAGGGGATAACAGAAAAACAGTTAATTGTACTGGGATTTCATATCGATTATTTGAATGACAGTAAAGGCTGGATTGATCGTTTTGCAAGTCCACTATTTTCAAATCGTCAGCGTCAATTGGCACGCATAAATTTATATGACACGGTGTATACACCTGAATTTGTTTTAGGTGGCGAGGTTATTCACAATTGGGACAAGCATGTTAAAAAAGGCATTAGAACCCTGAATAATTTTGAATCAGAAGCTGACATAGTACTGAGTGTGGAACAAAAGGCTGAGCAATTAATTATTGAAAGCAAGTTACACATTGAAGGCAAAGCTAATCAAGAGCACGCAAAGCTTTATATTGCCATCATTGAAGATAATATAATTAGTAAAGTAGAAAGTGGCGATAACAGAGGAATGACCTTTAATCACCAGCATCTAGTTAGGCAGTGGTTAGGCCCTTTTGATCTAGATGCAAGTGGCGATAGTACGATTGCTATTACAGTAGATAAAAATGAACAATGGAAGAGTGAGCAGTTGAGTGTCGTGGCTGTTGTACAGAATTTAGATGATGGCTTTGTATTACAAGGTCTTAAGTTGGCTTTGGAATAAAGACATAGATGGATTATTTACCCATATTTTTAGACATTAAACAACGTGATTGTTTAGTGATTGGTGGCGGTGAGATTGCTGCACGTAAGGCAGGATTGTTATTAAAGGCGAATGCCAAAGTAACCATTATTTCGCCTGCTATTTCTTCATCAACTCAAGCATTAGTTGATGACAATAAGCTAACGTGGCTGGAGAGTGTGTTTAAACCAGAACAACTAGCTGATATTACTTTAGTGATTGCTGCAACAGATATTGAAGCAGTTAACCGTGATGTTTATCAGCATGCCAAAGCTCAGCAGATTCTAGTGAATGTGGCTGATAGCCCAGATTTATGCGATTTTATTTTACCGTCTATTTTAGACCGATCACCCATTGTAATAGCCGTTTCAAGTGGTGGTGCATCGCCTATTTTAGCTAGACAGTTACGTGCACGCCTAGAAACATTAATTCCCCAAACCTATGGCAACTTGGCTAATTTAGTTGGCCGTTATCGGGATGCTGTAAAAGAAAAGTTACCAACACTTTCATTACGCCGTCGATTCTGGGAATCTACCTTACAAGGTGAAGTCGCAACTCATGTTTTAGCTGGGCGAGATGATATTGCTGAACGAGTATTGAAATCGACGTTAGCTGAAGTAAAAACAGATGAGCTTGATAAAGGTGAAGTCTACTTAGTGGGCGCAGGTCCTGGAGATCCAGAATTACTGACGTTTAAAGCGCTTCGTTTAATGCAGCAGGCAGATGTTGTATTCTATGATCGTTTAGTGAGTAAAGAAGTATTGGCCTTAGTTCGACGTGAAGCTGAAATGATCTATGTCGGCAAGCAGCGAGATTGGCACAGTGTCCGCCAAGAAGAAATAAATCAACTATTACTAAAACATGCCCAGCAAGGTAAGCGTGTATTGCGCTTGAAGGGTGGGGACCCATTTATCTTTGGCCGTGGTGGTGAAGAAATTGAAACTTTAGCGGCAGAGAATATTCCTTTCCAAGTAGTTCCTGGTATTACAGCTGCATCGGGTTGTTCGACTTATGCCGGGATTCCGCTCACTCACCGTGACTATTCACAAAGTTGTACCTTTGTGACAGGACAGTTAAAAAAAGGTGAACTTGATTTAAACTGGTCAGCCTTGGTTCAGCCAAGACAAACGATAGTGGTTTATATGGGGCTAGCGGGTTTGCCGGTATTATCTAAGCAATTGCAGAAACATGGTTTGCCAGCTAATACACCTGCCGCATTAGTGCAACAAGGTACGACCTCCCATCAACAAGTGTGGATTAGTACTATCGAAGGATTGCCGGCATTAGCTGAAAAAGAAAAACCAGTAGCACCAACATTGGTTATTATCGGCCATGTTGTGACCTTGCATAATAGTCTTGCCTGGTTCTAGATGGCTGTTTACAGCCAGATAAAGTGGTTGTAATAAACCTATTTAACCTTTCGTGAAATAGATTGTTGGTGCTAAGTCATTGATCTATAAAAACGGGAACTTTTGGCACTTTATTTGCCTGTTATTCCTTTTTTAAACCACGAGAGAGTAAAGCGAGTTATGCAGATCCCATATACACGCAAAGCATTATCGTTGATGTTGGCAACTGCCATGATCACGACCACAGCATTTGCAGCGGAAGATAGCGTTAAATTAAGTGATATTGAAGTAATAAGCACAACACCATTGCATGGTGTAGGTTTACCTGCTGATCAAATTGCCAGTAATGTTCAATCTGCTACTTCTGCAGATATTGATAAAAGTCAAGGTTTAGACCTCACCGACTTTATGAATAAAACGTTAGGTAGCGTAAGTATTAATGCCGCTCAAAATAACCCGTTTCAACCAGATTTACAGTTCCGAGGTTTTACTGCTTCTCCTCTTGTTGGCGTAGCTCAAGGGTTATCTATTTATCAAGATGGCGTGCGTATCAATGAGCCATTTGGTGATTCAGTTAACTTTGAATTAATTCCTGAGTCAGCAATTGCCAGCATGAACTTAATGCCGGGTTCTAATCCGTTATTTGGTTTAAACACTTTAGGCGGAGCACTCTCAATTCAAACTAAAAATGGTTTTACTCATGAAGGCCATAATTTGGAAGTTTATGGTGGTTCATTTGGGCGTAAATCAGCGACTATTGAAAGTGGTGCTAATGACGGTAACTTTGGTTACTTTATAACCGGCGCCCATATAGAAGAAGATGGCTGGCGTGATGAATCTCCATCAGATGTTGACCAATTATTCGCTAAATTAAGCTACCGTACGGAGAGTTCTACCTTAGATTTCTCTGTAACAGCAGTAAACAGTGATTTGAATGGTAATGGTGCTTCACCAATCGAATTATCTGAAGCTGATAGGGAAGCGGTATTTACCCATCCAGATAATACCCAAAATGAATTACGTATGTTTTCCTTAAACGGTTCTCATTGGTTATCTGATACAGTATTAGTGTCTGCCAATACCTATTATCGTAATAATGACCGTTCTACCTTTAATGGTGATGGCGCAGAGTTTGATTTTGATGGTTCTAACTTCTTAGTTGAAGAAGGCACAACTGATCGAATTGAAGATATTAATGGCAATGATATTTCACAAGCATCTTTAGGCGGTGCAGATGGGGATGATTTAGCTATTAATAACACCAGTACGACGAAACAAGACAGTTTTGGTTTTGATTTGCAAACGACCTTCTTAAATGAATTATTTGATCGTGAAAACCAATTAATAATTGGTGCGAGCTATGATAATGCTCGTATGGAATATAACGCGCAAAGTGAAATTGCTCTTTTCAATGATACTAGAGGCACATCAGGCTTCGGTATTATCAATGGTGAGTCAGTTGTTGATGGAGAAATAGATACTGATACTATAGGACTTTACCTTACCGATACTTTGGCTGTGACAGAACAGTTAGCCTTAACCCTATCAGCACGGTACAACCTAACTCATATCGATATTTCAGGAACAAGTGAAAATGGTGCGACGAACTTAAATGAATCAGGCAGTACTCACACCTTTAGACGTATTAACCCATCGATTGGTTTAGCTTATGCTATTGATGAATCATTGGGGGTTTATGGTAGTTATAGTGAATCATCGCGTGCACCTACAGCATCCGAATTAGCCTGTTCAAATAAAGAACATCCTTGTGCATTGCCGAACTCATTTCTGAGTGATCCTCCATTAGATCAGGTGGTAGCAAAATCTTGGGAAGCGGGCTTACGAGGCCAATTTAACTCTATTAGTTGGACCGCGGGTGTTTTCCACACCACAAATAAAGATGACATTATCTTTATACCTGTTGATGAAGGCGTACCAGGTAATTTAAATAATGGTTTCTTTGATAATGTCGGTAAAACTAAACGACAAGGTGTTGAGTTAGGTCTTAATGGTGTACTGGTTGACAATAAATTAACATGGTTTAGTAATTACTCTTATGTTGATGCAACATTTGAAACTGAATTTAGCGTATTTAATGAAAATAACCCTGCTGGAGACACAACTACGGTTCAAAATGGGGACAGTATGCCTGGTATTCCTAAACATAATGTAAAATTAGGAATGGACTATGCCTTTACTCCTGCATTTACATTAGGCTTTGATGCGTCGTATCACTCTTCACAATATTACCGTGGTGATGAAGCGAATAATAATGATCAATTGTCTAGTTACACTGTTGTTAACCTTCATGGACGCTATAACGTAAATAAGCATGTTGAATTTTTCGCTAAAATAGATAATTTATTAGATAGTGAGTACGAAACATTTGGCTTATATGGTGAACCTGATGAAGCTCCTGGTTTCGGTGGTAACCCTGGTGACCAGTATGATTTTGAAGATCCACGCTTTGTAGGTGCTGGTGCACCACGTGCTGGCTGGGTTGGAATTAAAATCTCAATGTAATTACGATAGCATTATGCTAAAAAAG
>NVVP01000036.1 GCA_002402245.1 Gammaproteobacteria bacterium
GCTATTTAACGCTGTTTCGAGTACAGACAGATTAATCTCTTTATTATCTGCGGTCGTTTTGCCTGCCTCAACTTTTGATAAGTCGAGAATGTCATTAATTAAACTCAATAAATGTTTACCGCTATCTTGAATAACCGTAGCAGACTCAACCTCGTCAATTGAAAGGTTACCTTCATCATTCTCAGCTAATGATGCAGATAAAATCAACAAGCTATTTAACGGTGTGCGTAATTCATGAGACATATTAGCCAAGAACTCAGACTTATAACGACTAGCCTCTTCTAGTTCCTGCGCTTTTAACTCTGTTTGTTGGCGAGTTAGCTCTAACGCCTTACTCTTACTTACCAGCTCTTCATTAATAACTCGTAATTCTTCTTGCTGTGCTTGCAATTCTTCACTATTCGCTTGTAGCTCTTCATTGGCTTCAAGAATATGCTCTCGGCTATGCACCTGCTCAGTAATATCTGTCACCATCGCAAGCAACAGTATTTCATCATCAATATTCATTTCGGTTACGACAAGGTGCATATGGAACTCGGCACCATCTTTTCGTCGTCCCACAATATCTTGTTCATTATTATCGCTCTTCGCTATTTCAGCATAATAGCCCTGTCCTGCCTGCTGGTGTTCTAACAATAGAACATGGCTATCTTGGCCAATAATTTCCTGTTCATCATAAAGGAACAATCGTTCTGCCGAGGCATTAAATGATTGAATTAAACCCTCTTTATTAATGGTGATAATACCGGAAACAGACGAATCTACAATGGCAGAAGTATGCGCTTCATTACGGCTTACCTCTAATGCTAATGTCCTTGCTTCATTAAGGCCTTGCTCAATTAATTCCCGTGATGACACACTTTCAAAAGCGATTCCTAACGGCTCTTGTAATAATTTAAATAATTCGATACTTGAGTCGGTTATTTCATTGATAAATCCTAACTCTAGTACACCCTGTACTTTGCCCTGATATGAAAAAGGAATAATGACTAAATGTTTAGGTGCTATACCCCCCAAACTTGATTCAACCTTGATATAACCATCAGGTAATTCATTAATGATCACGATTTCATTCTCTTTACCTGCTTGGCCAATTAAACTTTCGCCTAAATAATAGCTTTTAGCACCCTCATTTGAAGACTTATAAGCATAAGATGAAATTTGATGGAACTGGCCTCGATGCTTATTACCAATTGTATTCTGCCACTGATAAATGGAACCTACTTCTGCCACGACATATTGGCAAAGTAAGGATAGTAAATCATAGCCCATATCTTCTACAGCTTGAACATTACTTAAACTATCGGTAATAAGTGTGCGTCCTTGATGTAGCCATGCCACTTTTTTATTATCCGAATCTAATGTTATTAAGCTAGATCTCATCAATCCCATCGCTGCACCAAGTGCATCATTCTTCGATCGAATATGGACGTGAATATCATAATTACCCTCGGCCACCTGTGTTGCATGCGTACTAGTTTCAATCAAATAGCTATTGAGTAACTGTAACGACTTCGCTATTTGTCCAAATTCATCACGACGAATAGCAGCATCATAAAATATCTCCTCACCTCTAGATAAGGTGGTGGCGGCATTATTCAAGTCACTCAATAAAGTCAGCATAAACCGCAATACATACGTAAATAAAAGGCTGACAATCATCGCAACAACAAATAATACCCATGACAGTTTAATTTGCTCATTTAAGGTTTGATGCAATAACTTACTATCAGTCACTAATATGGCTTGCTGACTGGTTTGCATCGCACCCAATAAATTTTCTATTTCTAATCCTATTGGCGCCGCCCTTGTCGCTAACCAATAATGGGCTAAATTCCAATCATCGTCCTCTCTCATCTTAAGCATTTCAGGTGCTGTTCGCTGAAAGCGGTCTCGTGCAACAGTAAAGTATTTGAACACGGTTTTCTGTGGTTCATTAAAGTCCTGAGCTGCCTGTTTAAGCTTATCAAAAGCGAGTTGATGTTCATCCCAATGTAATTGGTAGCTTCGCTTAAATTCTTTATCTCCCGTGACAACAAGTTTATTAAGATCCGTTGACAAAAATACTAAGGTCTCATTTATTTGAGTCAATGTAAGAAGGTTTTTTGGGGTCCCCTCTTTCAATTCTAAGCTTATTAACTCCAGTACTCTCCCGCGCATAATGCTTATATCGGGTGTTATTTCATTAGCAAAAATACTGGCGCTAGGAATGTTCTCATCTAAGGGGGTAATTGCTTCAATTTCTTGTTGATAATGTTTAAATTGAGGTAATAATGCTTCTATTTTATCTAACCGTTCAATATTTTCAGCAATCGTCCAACTAGTAGATAAATAACGCAGCTGTTCTAACGCAGGTTCAATTTCGGTTCGCCACACCTCTTCACGCTCACTGTTGAATTTTTCATCATTTAATATGATTCCTGCACGTAAAGCCGCAAGCGCATGCACCACACCTTTTCTCATCATAGCGCTAGCAAAAACGGTGGGCGCTCTTAATTCCGTAATGTCATCTGATAAGGATGATGTTTTATGTAATTGATAAATGGTTGATAAAACAATTGTGACTAATAATAAAACCATTACAAAAAAGCCCAGTAACAAACCTTTTTTAATGCTAATTCGTTCAAGTATATTCATATAAAGTCCTTATTTATACTGATACTAATGCGTTTTCAAATAGTCTTTGAATAGCTGCTTATTCATCGGTTTTGCAAACAAGAAGCCTTGTGCAAAATCACAGCCTTCTTGTTTAATGAACTCAGCCTGTTGTTCCGTCTCTACCCCTTCAGCAATCACTTTAAGATTAAGGCCTTTTGCCATGGCAATAATAGTTCTTACCAGGATCATATTATCTTTGTCATTGGGAATATCTGATACAAAAGAACGGTCAATTTTAACCGTGGTAATAGGGCAGTTTTTCAAATAACTTAGTGATGAATAGCCAGTGCCAAAGTCATCCACAGACAAGCTAACGCCTAAATTATGAATAGCGAGCAATTGTTCTTCCGCTCGACCAGAACGATCTAGTAATACCCCTTCTGTAATTTCAATTTCTAATTTATCAGCTGAAATAATATTATTAGAAATTAAATACGAAATTTCATTATGCAGCTGACTATTATTAAACTGTAGACTGGAAGCATTAACCGCTAAATGTAGATCGGGATACTCCGACATAAAATCAGCAACTTGACGTAAAACCCAAATACCTATTTCACAAATCAACCCAGCTGATTCTGCGATAGGTATAAATTCATCGGGAGACATCACCCCTAGATCATCATTATTCCAACGTAATAATGCTTCAGCACCGATTGTTGTTCGCGTTTTTACATCTATAAGCGGTTGATAGTAGACCTCTAACTCATTACTTAATAATGCATAACGTAAATGTTGCTCAACTAATAAGCTACGTTTCATTTGCTGGTTCAATTTTTCAGAATAAAATTGAAAGGTGTTTTTACCCGTTTCCTTGGCCAGATACATAGCTGTATCGGCATTAGATATTAATAAATCTGATGTGATTCCATGTTCAGGATAGAGTGCCACACCAATACTGGTGCTAATCAACATTTCTTTATCTTTCCATCGAAATGGATGAGTCGCAACAGTCACTAGTTGTTGCAGCTTATTTTTTAACATCATCGGATCATCCGTATCCGTCAAAATAATAATAAATTCATCACCACCATAACGACCGACTAAATCAACCCCTCGTACCTCACGTTTAAAACGTTGGCCAATTTCAATCAATAACGCGTCACCTACTTCATGGCCTTGATCATCATTTATCTTTTTAAAACCATCAAGGTCTAGAAAAAGCACGGCGAATTTTTCTTCTCGTCGGTGAGAGCGATCAATAAAATGTTCGATTTCTGTCTGGATTTGTCGACGGTTAGGCAGTTTGGTTAAGGCATCATGCTGAGCAAGGTAATGCACTTCTAGCTCTGCGGCACGACGTGCTGATATTTCAATCTCAAGACCTGCTTTAAGCTTCCACAAATCTAAAAACACATTTACTTTCGATAATAATATTTCAGATAAAATTGGTTTTTGTACATAATCAACCGCTCCTGATGCATAGCCTTTTAATACGCTAGACTCATCATGATGAACGGCGGTAACAAATATAATAGGGATACTTTTAGTTTGTTCGGTTACGCTTAATAGTTCGGCTAACTCAAAACCATCCATCTCCGGCATATTCACGTCTAATAAAATAACCGCAAAGTCTTGTTTAACAGCCTCAACTAATGCTTCACCGCCTGAAGCAACTAATACCAAATCAGCCGATACTTTTTTTAAAATGGTTCTCATTGCCACTAAATTTGCTGGGGTATCATCTACCACCATAATTTTAGGGTATACCTTACTGGTATTGAACATAGCACTTCACCTTCCATATTAAATGCACTTAGCTATTGCTTTCAAGCTTAACAAAACTTAACAAACTGTAGCACATTAATCGTTTAGATTACAAAGAATAATTCCCGTAAAACCTGCTCCAATCACTTGTAAATAAAGGGATTATAAGATATTTTCACGCGAATAAAACGCGATTAATTCTCATTACCGCGTCTTAAAGCAGACTATTTTATCAGCCATGAACCCATCTTTTTTAACGCCTAATTTAACTCTATCTCTAAGTGTTATTAGTTAAGTAATTACCCGCCTAGACAGCGTGTAAATCTGCTATAATACGCCCATTATTTTTGCTTAATTTTTTGGAGTTTTCATGGGTCTTGATCTTTCGTCACTTACGGCAATATCACCTATCGATGGGCGTTATGCCAGTAAAACAGATTCTTTACGCCCTTACTTTAGTGAGTTTGGTCTATTACATGCTCGCGTTGAAGTAGAAGTTCGTTGGTTACATTTATTAGGTAATAATGCAGATATTGCTGAAGTGCCTAAATTAAGTGAACAAGCAGAGACGTTTCTTAACGAYATGGTCGCCAATTTTTCTGTTGAAGATGCAGCTGAAATTAAAGAAATCGAACGTGAAACAAACCACGATGTAAAAGCGGTTGAATATTTTATTAAACGTAAATTCAAAGCGAATAAAGAGTTAGATGCGATAAGTGAATTTGTGCATTTTGCTTGTACCTCTGAAGATATCAATAATACTTCATACGGAATCATGCTTAAAAAAGCACGTGAAGAAATCATCCTTCCTCAGATGGATACCTTAATTGCTGCTATCCGTAAGATTGCCATTGAGCATGCTGAAACACCAATGATGTCTCGTACTCATGGCCAACCAGCATCACCTACTACCTTAGGTAAAGAAATGGCCAATGTTGTTCATCGTTTAGAACTTCAACGGACCCATGTGGCTGCCGTGTTACTTTACGGCAAGATGAATGGTGCTGTAGGTAACTACAATGCCCATTTATCTGCTTACCCTAATGTTGACTGGCCGTTAATGGCAAACGCATTTGTAACGGGTTTAGGCTTACGTTGGAATAAATACACTACACAAATTGAACCTCATGATTATATGGCTGAACTATTTCAATCTATGATCCGCTTCAATACGGTATTAACTGATTTTAGTCGTGATATTTGGAGTTACATCTCTATCGGTCACTTCAAGCAAAAAACAATCAAAGGTGAGATTGGTTCTTCAACCATGCCCCATAAAGTCAATCCAATTGATTTTGAAAATGCAGAAGGTAATTTAGGTTTAGCCAATGCAATGTTTGACCATTTAGCACTCAAACTACCTATCTCTCGCTGGCAGCGAGATTTAACCGACTCAACTGTTTTACGTAATATGGGTGTTGGTTTTTCTTATTCAATTTTGGCTTATAGTTCCGCTTTAAARGGTATTAGTAAACTAGATCCAAACCCAGCTTCAATGGCAGCTGATCTTGATGCTAACTGGGAAGTATTAGCAGAGCCAATCCAAACCGTTATGCGCCGTTATGGCATTGAAAATCCGTATGAAAAACTGAAAGATTTAACTCGGGGTCAACGTGTTAATGAAGCTATTTTATTAGAGTTCATTGATGGCTTAGAGCTTCCAGAAGAAGCTAAAATAACATTACGGGCACTCACTCCCGCTAATTATATCGGCAACGCCGCAGAACAAGCGCGTAACTGTTAAGTTATAYGATGACAGACAATCCCTACCCTCAATCGAAGTCAGCAGCTATTCGTTTTGAGGGTAGGGTTCAAGCTGCTCAGCTTGTGGCCACCATGGCACAGCAAGCCCGACGTAGAATATGTGTTTTTGGCCCAGATATCGATGCTGCATTATTCGACAATTCAGCGTTCATTGAGTCGGTCAKTCAATTAGCTCGACATAGTTCAACTTCTCGTACAACAGTTCAAATACTAGTACACTCAAGCTTTAAAAATGTTCAAACAGATCATCGCATCATTGCCTTAGCCCAACGTTTAACCAGTGCTATTCATATCCACAATACAGCAAAACAACACCGTCATTTGACTAACACCAGCTTAATCATTGATGACTTTGCTTATTTGAATTGCCCTCTATCAACCGTTTATACTGGTTCAAGCTGTTTATATGACCGCTTAGAAGTACGCCAGTTACACAAAAAATTTGATGAGCTATGGCAACAGAGTAGCCCAGATATCAGCATCAGGAGATTAGATTTATGAAACAGTTCATCAGTGTAGTTTTCATCTTATTTTCTAGCATTACTATTGCTAACCCGGTTATCGAAACGATTCAACTTAATCATCGACTCGCCAGTGAAATCCTTCCTGAAATAAGCCCTTTTTTACCTAAAGATGCCAACGCTCGTGCTCATGATGCCTTTATCATCATAAAGGCTGAAGCCAAGGATATTAAACAAATACGAAAATTAATCAATGTACTTGATGTGCCTGCACAGCAACTCATGGTTAGTGTATTAAATACAGATGAAGACTTAACTGAACATTCTAATGTAGTTCGCTGGTCGACCCATCGAGCACGTAATAAAGAACATAGTTATCAAGTTCAGGGGTTGGCAGGAAAGCCATTACTCATTATGCTCGGCCAAGATATTCCTCAACAAGAGCAAACGTTGATTATCTCCGATCAAGGTAATATGGCGGTACAATCCACGACACATATCCTATCCCTTAATAATGGCTTTCAAGCTATCGCCACTATTTTGCCTAATAACCAAGTTAATATTGAGGTTCACCCTCGCTTTGCTGAGTTAAATAAACGTAATGGCACCGTTAACCGTAGTGAAATCATTAGCACTATCGTAGGGCCCGCAGGAGAATGGTTACTCTTGGGGCAAATAGATAATCAAAAAGCTATCGAAAAATCAGGCGTAACCCGTTACCATAATAACCGTCAGCAACAACAAACACTCTACATTAAAGTAGAACTACTATAATTTTAAAGAGACAACATGGATATTAAACAAGCAATCACCGATCGTCGTTCCGTCAAACACTTTGACTCAGAGCATGTGATGACGGATGCTGAAGTCAATGAATTAATGGAACATGCCATTTTATCGCCCACTGCATTTAATATTCAGCACTGGCGCTTTATTCAAGTCAAAGACAAACAAAAACGTCAACAAATCCAGGATGCAAGCTGGGGCCAAACACAAGTAACTGAGTCTTCATTGTTACTAATTATATGTGCTGACTTAAATGCTTGGGAAAAACAACCTGAACGTTACTGGCGTGAGACTCCACAACAAGTACAAGATTTTATGTTGCCTTCGATAGAACGTTATTACACCAACCATCATCAAGGCCAACGCGACGAATGTTTCCGCTCAAGTAGCCTTGCCGCAATGAATATTATGTTGATGGCCAAAGGTATGGGCTATGACTCATGCCCAATGGATGGTTTTGATTTTGATAAAGTAGCAGAAATTATTAAGCTTCCTCATGATCATATTATTAATATGATGATTACCATTGGTAAAAAGAAAACAGATGCTAGACCTCGTTCAGGTCAATTACCACTGAATGAAGTTTTCATGACAGATAGCTTCTAGTATTTACTCAATCTACTGGGTAAATTCACTTATCACTCGTACGTAAACAGCTTTAATTAAGGTTTAAATAATGAATTTTAGCTGCTTACGTACGTTACGTCCTATTGAATGGTTACTCGCTGCTCTACTGCTAATCGCCCCCTTTTATTTTCACCCTAATATAGGTGGAACGGGGCTACGTATTCCTAATAATATTGTTGTTTGGGCTATAGCAAGTATTATTGGCTTTTATTCTCTATATAGTTTTGTTGCGAATAAAATAATTGTAGTCCCTCGCTACTTCTTACTTTTACTCGCATTTCCTCTATTAGCCTTTCTCAGTGGAATCATATCAGGCGTTGAAATAGCCTCTCAATGGACATTCAGAATCTTGTTTATTTGGGGAGGTGTACTATTTCTGTTTGGCCTATTCCAATATAAACTTAAACAAGCACGTATTGATCGGCTGCTTTTTATTGTAGTCATTGCAGGCCTTATTCATGCCCTTATTGGTCTTAGTCAGATTATTTGGTTCAATCAATTACCTTCATGGTTGCCTGGTAACTCTAACGGTGTACCTACCGGTTTATTTCAACAAATTAATAACCAAGCAAGCTTCCAAGTTAGTAGCATGATTGCTGCACTGTGGTTAATGAGCCGACCTATAGTACAAAAAAGAGCTTTATGGCGGTTTATCATTCTGCTTATAGCATTCGCTTGTGGTGCTTTTATCGTCAGTTATTCTGGTTCTCGAGTGGGAGCATTAGGCTTTATATTAGCCTTACCATTATTTTTAGCTAGTCGTTGGCCCTATTTAAGAAAATCTAAAATACGCCTTCTATTAACGGCTATCGTACTATTTTTAGCTGTTGGCTCTGCAAACCTTATTGAAAGTAGCCGTGGGCTCACTAGTGCCGTTGAAAAATCAGCCGCTATCAATGCCGGATTTTCTGGCTCTGCACGTTTAGGAATTTATGCGATTGCAGCCGATGTTATTGAAGAGTCACCTCTATTTGGCCATGGCATTGGTAGTTTTATACGTGTTTGGCAATTAGCTAAACCGGACTTTTATGCTGAGAACGCTGATGCTACATTACCTAACCAACGTGTCGCCCACCCTCATAATGAAATCATTTTTTGGCTAGTTGAAGGGGGAATCATTGCAGGCTTCGGACTTTTATTATTAGCTTCGGCTATTTTACTTACTTTAAAGTCGCTGCCACCCTCTCGTCGTTATGCTTATGCAGCACTGTTATTGCCTATCACATTGCATACCCAAGTCGAGCTGCCTTTTTATWTWTMARYYMRMYWTTKKTKWKWWWYCYTSMWRTWWWKGYYTKWKGYTWWYAAMMCMWGMWKYAMSKRTYWYRMYYTYAARCWWTYSMTWMYMGCTAAAAAATTAATTAAGTTAATCGCCGTATTTGGTGGCATAGGCGCGCTTGCTTTTCTATCTCATAGCATGGCAGCTAACCTTGATTTTAAGCGTTATATTCTCAAGCAAACACCTAAAGATAGCGATCCATTTCCAACCGCAATGACAAACCCTTATTTTAAAACACTGGCGATTCACACCATGATGACGTCTTTATTGAAATCAAGTATGCGTCATGGCCAAGTTGAAAATGTAGAGTTTTTTGCCCAATGGGGGGAGCAAGAGCTTGAATACAATCCGCATATTATCTTTTATAAACTAACTATTGAAGCCAACTTTTATTTGCATCGATATGAACAAGCTTGCCTATTAGGAAAAACAGGCTTAGCTATCTACCCAAATGATAAGACGCTGATAAAAATTAACCAGCAGTGCCAAAACACGAAATAAAACTTAATTTATTTAAGTGCCAGTTGAACGGGTTTAAATGAACGGCGATGAATGGCGGTAACACCTAAGTCTAATAATGCTTGTTGATGTTGTTTGGTTGGATAACCTTTATGTTGAGCAAAGCCATAACCAGGATACTGCTTATCCATTTGTTTCATTTCATTATCTCGTGCTACTTTAGCCAAAATAGAGGCTGCGGCAATCGCAGGTTCTGATTGGTCACCTTTAATAATAGTAGTAACCGAACAGGCTAAGTCAGGTGCTTTATTGCCATCTACAAGCGCATGGTCAGGTTGAATATCTAAACCTTCAACCGCCCTTTTCATCGCTAATAAAGTCGCTTGTAAGATATTAATCTCATCAATCTCTTCTACTTCAGCTCGTCCTAAAGACCAAGCTAAAGCATTTTCTTTAATCAATGGAACCAGCTGTTCTCGTCGTTTTTCTGTTAGCTTTTTCGAATCATTTAAACCTTCAATTGGCTTATTAGGATCTAAAATAACGGCTGCTGTTACCACCGGTCCAGCTAAAGGACCTCGTCCGACTTCATCGATTCCTGCAATATACTGACTCATGATTTTTCCAACATAGAAATAACTAATTGTGCCGCATGGCCTGCGCCGCCTGCTGGGCCTAAAGCGGTTAATACTTGCTGTCTAACTGTTTCTGCCTGTTCTTTTGTCTTCGGATCAGTTAATAACTGCGTTAACTCTTTATCTAGGCGATCTACTGTCACTTCATCTTGTAATAGCTCTAAAACAAGTGGCTTACCAGTCACAATATTACATAGACCCACATAAGGAATTTTAACTAGGCGTCGTAAAATTTGATACGTCAGTGGTGCTACACGATAAATAATAAAGTGAGGTACGCCAAGTAATGCAATTTCTAAAGTAACCGTGCCCGATGCAGCGACAATTGCATCACATGCCTTCGTCGTTTGGTAAAAATCACCTTCAACCAAACTAATCTCTAATGAGCTTTGGCTTAATATATTTTCCATCCACGCCTTATCTAGGCCTGTCGCCAAAGGCACAATCACATTAAGATTATTATCCTGCTGAGATAATTGTTCAGCTGCTTGCAACATAATAGGCAATAAAGCTTCGACTTCACTCTTACGGCTACCAGGGAATAAACCTAATACGCGTTGACTGTCATCGATACCTAATGCTGTTTTAGCCTGTGAATTTGATTGCTTGTTTTCTACCGCATCAACCAAAGGGTGACCCACACACGTTACAGGCACACCAGCCTGTTGGTAAATAGGCTGTTCAAATGGAAATAGCACGGCCATATGGTCAACGACTTGTTTAATCGTTTTAACTCGACCTGCACGCCACGCCCAGACTTTAGGGCTAATATAATAAAGCACAGGAATACCGAGTTTCTTAGCCTGTTTAGCCAACTTTAAATTAAAACCAGGATAATCAACCAGTACTAATAAGTCAGGTTTATCCGTTTTAAGTGAAGTAACAATTTGGTTAAATATTTTCTTAATGGTTCGATAACGTTTTAGGACTTCAACTAGTCCCATCACCGCTAACTCAGAGAAATCGACCAAAATATTAGCGCCTGCTGCCCGCATATTTTTGCCACCAATGCCATTAACCTGAACTTCCGGTGCTTGCTGCTTTAATTGGGTAATCATTCTCGCCGCATGAGCATCACCTGATGCTTCACCGACAATCACCATTACCTTATAGGGTTTCAAGCTTGCGTATCCTCAGCGTAACCCACAAGTTCTAAACCAAAACCAGATAAACCCGTCAATTTTGTCGGTGTACCTATCACCCGCATTTTCTCAACACCAAGATCGGATAATATTTGTGCACCCACACCAAAGGTGCGTAAGTCCCAGCCAGATTTTGTAACCGCTAACGCATCGCCACGATCTTGCTGCTGATAACGTTCAACCTTCTCTGCCAACTGTTTATTTTGTGCTGGTTGACGTAATACCACTAACACGCCTTTGCCTTCACGTTGAATATCGGTCATAACTTTACTTAAAGGCCATTGGCTTGATTCACGAGTTGAGCCCAATAAGTCACCTAAAGGATCAGCCATATGAACACGTATTAATGTTTCTTCATCAGGCTTAATATCGCCGACTACTAGGGCTAAATGAACTTGGCTATTAACGGTATCTTGAAACGTATACAGTTGAAAATCACCATACTCTGTTGGCATATGACATTGTGATAAGCGTTGTACTGTCATTTCATTTTCTAAACGGTAACTGATTAAATCTGCAATGGTGCCAATTTTTAAATCGTGCTCGTTGGCAAACTTCTCTAAATCAGGACGGCGCGCCATACTGCCATCTTCATTTAAGATTTCAACAATAACCGCCGAAGGATCTTTACCCGCTAATTGGGCCAAATCACAGCCAGCTTCAGTATGTCCGGCACGTGTTAATACGCCGCCTAATTGAGCTTTAACTGGGAATATATGCCCGGGTTGAACTATATCTTCAGCTTTTGCATCCGAATTTACAGCCGCTAAAATAGTCACCGCGCGATCTGCTGCTGAGATACCCGTTGTCACGCCTTGCGCCGCTTCAATTGAAACAGTAAAGTTAGTAGAATATGCTGCTTGATTATCACTTACCATCAAAGGTAGGCGCAGTAATTTACAGCGTTGTTCTGTTAGGGTTAAACAGATTAAACCGCGGCCAAAACGAGCCATAAAGTTAATCGCTTCTGGTGTAACTGACTCAGCAGCCATCACTAAGTCACCTTCATTCTCTCGATCTTCATCATCCATGATAATGACAAGCTTACCTTGTCTCATATCTTCGATAATTTCAGCAGTGGTATTTAAATTCATTCAACTAACCTGTCGTTTAAAGCCTGTCGGCCTATTTAATAGTGTCTAGATAAAGCCATTTTCTAATAATGTTTCACGGGTAATTCCCGATGGGGCATTAGGTAATARGCGTTCTAAATAACGTGCAATCAAGTCAACYTCAAGRTTMACYTTRGTKCCCACTCGATAATTACTCATAATCGTTTCTTGCATGGTGTGAGGAATAATATTAACTTCAAACCARTTATCAGCYACATTATTCACMGTTAAACTGGTGCCATCAATACAGGCTGAACCTTTTTCAGCAATATARCGYTSTAAACCTGCYGGYACTTCAAACCTAAACACAACTGARCGYGCTGAATCATGACGAGCAATYACTGTYGCTAATGCATCGACATGACCACTGACCATATGGCCACCTAAACGCTCGCCCATAGCTAAMGCYTTYTCTAARTTRACTTCMGAYCCTGTYTGYAARCTRCCTAAACTAGTACAATCAAGCGTCTCWCGAGACACATCAAAACTTAAACTTGATGCATTCATTTCAACTACGGTTAAACAGACACCGTTATTGGCAATGCTATCGCCTAATTTAACATCGGCCAAATCAAGCCCATTCGTTGCCACACTTAAACGAATATCACCGCCTTTAGCCTGCAATGTTTCAACCTTGCCAATCGCAGCAATAATTCCTGTAAACATTTAATGTTTCACCTTGTTATAGTTTGGTTTAGCCGTAATACGCCAATCACTGCCAACAGCACGAATATCATCAATAGTTAAGTCTATATTCTCAGCCATGGTGTTTAGCTCAGGTAGATGAAAAATACCTTTGGCTGAATCGCCCATTAACTTCGGTGCCATATAAATCACTATTTCATCAATCAATTGCGCTGCTAATAAGGCACCATTTAAAACGGAACCTGCTTCAACCATAAGATTATTTATGCCACGCTCAGCTAATACGGTCATAAGCACGGTTAAATCAACATGGCCATTTTTTTCTGGTAGCACTAATACTTCAGCCTGCGTAGACGTTAATTTAGTATTACTTGTTACCACTAATACTGGCGTCTTATCCTCAAATAAGCGTGCTTTTTCAGGGATTGGGCTATTAGTTACGATGATACGTAAAGCTTGGCGAACAGCTAAATCGTCTGGATACCAATCACCTTCAGGTCTTACGGTTAGTGCTGGGTCATCACTTAACAATGTCCCTATTCCAGTTAAAATAGCCGAGCTTTGAGCACGTAATTTTTGTACATCTTGTCGAGCAGCTGGGCCTGTTATCCACTTACTTTCACCAGATTCCATTGCGGTACGACCATCAAGGCTCATGGCAATTTTACWARYSACAWAAGGYMGRCCWGWTYGCATRCGYTKAWTAAAGCCWYKATTMARYWYYWMRGCTTSWKWTTCKARYAKGCCMAYATKTACTTCAATACCGGCATCACGTAATTTATTAATGCCCTCACCTGAAACCAATGGATTGGGATCAGTCATAGCGATAAAAACACGCTTAACCTTAGAAGTAATGAGTAAATCAGCACAGGGCGCAGTACGACCAAAGTGACTGCAAGGTTCTAATGTGACATAACAATCTGCATCATTGGCTTGCTTTCCAGCCAGCTTAATAGCATTGACCTCGGCATGGCCTTCACCTGCTTTTTTATGCCAGCCTTCAGCGATAATCTGGCCATTTTTTACAATGACACAACCTACCCGAGGATTGGGGTCAGTGGTAAACTTTCCTTGCTCAGCAAGCTGCAAAGCGCGAGACATGTATACCCGTGACCAATCAAGTTGACTATTTTTAGTACTCATACTGAATACACTAGCGGCGTTATAATAGTGGGCAATAGAGTAACTATTACATCACTCTTATGCCTTGCTAGCCCATCCATTATAAGCACTAAAAACATCCATCTTGAATGATAACGGGTATAAGACTCATGATTAAGCATAGTAAATCGAGTTACTCTTTATTGTGTGAGTCTGGACCGCCTTCCATTCGTTCAATTTCTTCACGAAAGGCATTAATATCTTGGAAACTACGATACACAGAAGCAAATCTAACATAAGCCACTTCATCAAGTTCTCTCAGCGCATCCATCACCCAGTCACCCAGTAGACGACTTTCAACTTCTCGCTCACCGGTTGAAATTAAACGACGAATAATCCCTCTTACCGCTGCATCAATCGCATCAATATTAACCGGACGCTTCTCTAAGGCCTTTAAAAAACCTGAGCGTAATTTTTCTTCATTAAAGGGAACCCGAGACTTATCACGTTTGATTAACCGAGGTAATGATAACTCCGCTGTTTCATACGTGGTAAATCGTTCCTTACATTCAGGACAACTACGACGACGGCGAATTGCGTCACCCTCAGCAGACAAGCGAGAATCAATTACTTTTGAATCATCAGCACCACAGAAAGGGCAACGCATTTTACATTCTTCTTATGAGTAAACAGGAAGTGTTTGGCAAACAGCTAATACTTTCGCCTTCACATTTGCAATTACAGTCTCATCACCGCGGCTATCAATTACATCACACATCCATGTCGCAAGATCTTTACACTCTTTCTCGTTAAATCCACGAGTGGTAACCGCTGGAGTACCTACTCGAATACCTGATGTCACAAAAGGTGATTGAGGATCATTCGGTACAGCATTTTTGTTAATGGTGATATTAGAGTTACCCAACCACGCATCCACTTCTTTACCGGTTAGACCTGCTTCGATAAAGCTAACTAAGAACAAGTGATCATCTGTTCCTTTTGAAATAACATCATAACCACGCGCCATGAAAATTTCTGCCATAACACGTGCGTTCTTAATCACTTGTTGCTGATAGGTTTTAAACTCTGGCAACATGGCTTCTTTGAATGCAACCGCTTTAGCAGCAATCACATGCATTAATGGGCCACCTTGAAAACCTGGGAATACCGCTGAATTCAGCTTTTTCTCAATTACAGGATTGGCTTTAGCCAAAATCAAACCACCACGTGGTCCACGTAATGTTTTATGTGTTGTAGTGGTAGTCACATCAGCGATTTGTACTGGACTTGGGTATTCGCCTGCTGCAATCAAACCTGCAACGTGAGCCATATCAACTAATAAATAAGCACCAATTGAATCAGCAATATCACGGAAACGCTGCCAATCAACTACACGTGAATAAGCAGAGAAACCAGCCACAACCATTTTAGGTTTATGTTCTTGAGCTAAACGATCCACTTCATCATAGTCAATTTCACCTGTTTCTACATTCAAACCATAAGAAACAGAATTATAGATTTTGCCTGATGCACTCACTTTAGAACCATGAGTAAGGTGACCACCATGCGCTAAGCTCATACCTAAAATAGTATCGCCAGGTTGTAATAGGGCTAAATAAACAGCTGCATTTGCTTGTGAACCTGAATGAGGCTGAACATTTGCATAATCAGCACCAAATAATTCTTTAGCACGATCCATCGCAAGTTGTTCTGCTATATCAACATACTCGCAACCACCGTAATAACGTTTACCAGGGTAACCTTCGGCATACTTATTAGTTAATGAAGAGCCTTGGGCTTCCATTACTCGTGGGCTACAGTASTKWWMWRAAKCNNTKARKWSAAYNGNTSATCKYCYTGNMMSTKGKTTTTCAGACTCAATTGCCTGTAATAACTCATCATCAAATCCTGCAATGCTCATGCTTTTTTTGTACACAGTATTCCCCTGTCTGTACGATAAATATATATAGTGTTATATCGTGTATATTGTACATTACCCTATACTAGGCTTCTATAAGATTATTATCTGAACATGGAATTTATATGAATATTTCACTCATTGGTGTAGGTTTAATGGGACAAGCATTAGCTGAGCACCTGCTAGCCCAAGGAAAAAAACTCACCTTATTTAACCGTAATATTGAAAAGACACGGTTATTACAACAACAAGGTGCGAGTGTTGCGACTTCTGCACAGTCGGCACTAGAACAGAATGAGTTGTGCCTACTGATGTTAAGTGATGCCGGTGCGATTAATGCCGTATTAGATGATATTGACCCCAGTCAACTTAAAGGTAAGCTCATTATTCAGATGGGTACTATTTCGCCGGATCAATCTCGTGCAATAGCTCAGCGTATTACCGGACAGCAAGGCCGTTATTTAGAATGTCCGGTACTTGGTAGTTTGCCTGAAGCTCGCAGTGGCAATCTGATCTTAATGGCTGGAGGTAAAAAGGAAGATTATCAGCGTGCATTACCGTTACTTAAAATCATAGGTAAACAGCCTCAATATATAGGTGATATTGGCCAAGGTGCAACGGTAAAATTAGCTATGAACCAACTCATTGCCGGTTTAACGTCTAGTTTTGCTCTGAGTCTAGCCCTTACTCAGAAAGAAGGCATCGAAACCGAACAGTTTATGAACATTGTGCGTGATAGTGCTTTATATGCACCGACCTTTGATAAGAAGCTTGAGCGTATGGTGACAAGAGATTTTAGTAAGCCTAACTTCCCTACTAAGCATCTTGCAAAAGATACTCGATTATTTCTAGATGTAGCTCAAAATTTAGGCTTAGAAACATGTGTAATAGAAGGTATTGCTACCCTGCTGGAGAAAACCCTAGAGCAAGGTTTAGCTGATACCGATTATTCTGCTATTTACTCTGCGGTGAATCCTACGTAAATAAACTTCAATCTATTTACTAGCTGCTCGTCTAATTCTAAATAAGCCCGCTAGTGCTGTACCTAATAACCATATAGCAGGCGGTATAGGTATTGCACTGACATTTACACCCGCCAAAGCATAATCATTATTAGAGTCATCAGAGTGGAGTGAATTAATCGGAGCAGTAAATTGAAGTATTAGAGCAAAGATAGGACWAAACACTAATTCAGCATAGCCACCTTGGCCCGCTGTTTCAGTTCCATCAACATTAGCAAAGAAGACTCCATCGAATGAAATTTCTGCTTGCTCTTGGCTTTGTCCATTATATAAGTCAAGGAAGTACAGTTCAGAAATTTCAACCACACTATCAAATGTAAGAGTAAGTATTTCTTGAGCATCTAACTCATCATTTGAAATACCTGCACCATCTTTATTACATGACAATGGCGTACCATTACAACCGGTTTGCAAATTGCCGTCATAATTTTGATTAAAGTTTAATGTGCCAATATTTGATGTTAAGGTAAAACCAACACCATCAATTGTTCCGCTATATCCATTACTAACCGAAGTCAGGGAACTAATTAAGCTATTATCAGTAAAGTCTAATACTGCTGCCATCGAGTGCTGGCAAAATAAGAATAAAGCACTGGCCTGAATTAATTTTAACAAAGACTTATTCATGATTGCGACCTTAATTCTGAAGTAGACTATAATTTAATAATACACATTTTTGTGATGCAGTTCAAACTTTTAGTCCATTTCAGTGGTGAAACGGTACGCTCTGACGTAGGGTTTTCATCACAGATTAAATAAATCGCGACGAATAATCGTTTCTACGCGATCTGGGCCAGTGGAAATCAAATCAATCGGTACCCCTGCAATGCTTTCTACTTTATTAATATAAGTTTGTGCATTAGCGGGTAACTTATCAAACTCAGTAATACCTACGGTAGATTCACTCCAGCCTGCCATTTCAATATATTGAGGTTCGCAGCCTTCAAATTCATCAGCACTTAATGGCAAGACATCAACAACTTGTCCATTTTTCTCATAAGCAATACAGAGGTAAATTTTATCTAAACCATCTAATACATCTAATTTAGTTAAACATAAACCCGTAATACTATTGATCCAACACGCACGGCTTAATGCCACCATATCTAACCAGCCACACCGTCTATCACGACCTGTTGTTGCCCCTACTTCATGGCCTTTATCAGCCAAATACTGACCTATTTCATTAACTTGACCATCATCATCTAGTAATTCAGATGGGAATGGACCGGCACCCACACGAGTAGCGTAGGCTTTGGTAATACCCAATACATAATCAATATGACAAGGACCCACACCTGAACCTGCAGCACTACCACCGGCGGTAGTATTTGATGATGTTACATACGGGTATGTACCA
The DNA here is from genome assembly GCA_002402245.1 of Gammaproteobacteria bacterium. Classification (GTDB taxonomy): domain Bacteria; phylum Pseudomonadota; class Gammaproteobacteria; order Nitrosococcales; family Methylophagaceae. The sequence continues at coordinate 18,677 of NVVP01000036.1, forward strand.
TGATCAATATCAAGTAAAGCGCCTTGAGCACCTTCAAACATGACATTTTCGCCCGCTTCAGAATACTCTTTCAGCATTTGAGGAATATCGGCAATCAAAGGCAATAACACATCACGCATTGCTAACGTATCGTCACGCACTTGTTCAAAACTAATCGGTGCAGACTGATAATAGTTAATTAATGAAAAGTTATGGAAACGCACTACTTCTTCTAATTTTGCTACAAACTTAGCTTCATCAAGAAGATCACCTAAACGTAAACCTCTACGTGCCACCTTATCTTCATAAGCTGGGCCAATACCACGGCCTGTTGTACCAATAGCACTTTTACCTCGGCGAAGTTCACGCGCTTGATCTAAAGCTACATGGTAAGGCAGGATTAATGGGCAAGCAGCACTAATTTTTAAGCGCTTACGAACCGGAATACCCGTTGCTTCTAATGCCGTCATTTCTTTAATTAATGCTTCAGGTGATAGCACCACGCCATTGCCGATTAAGCACTGAACATGTTCGCGTAAAATACCTGATGGAATTAAATGTAAAACCGTTTTTTTGCCATCAATGACTAAAGTATGCCCCGCATTATGCCCACCTTGAAAGCGGACAACTGCTGATACATTATCAGTCAATAAATCAACCAGTTTCCCTTTACCTTCGTCACCCCATTGGGATCCGATTACAACGATATTTTTAGCCACGTGTTTGTGTTCCTGTTTAACTATATTTTTAACAAGTCGAAATTAAATTCTCAACTCTCAACTCTCAAGCAAATTGGTAAATAACTACTTCACCTTGTTTACGTAATTGTTCCACTTTTTTCTRTTCTACTTCATCATCAGACCAAGTAACAAAAATAGGCGCTTTTTTCTCATCCCGTGCAGCTAACTGATTCACTAACACTTTTAAATCTAAACTARACCCTGTCGCAGGCTGAGCATTACCGAAGTCTTCACCAATATCATCATAACGACCACCCGTCGCCACAGCTTGTGCTGTGCCTCTTTGATAAGCCGCAAAAACGACACCAGTATGATAGTCATAACCACGTAACTCAGCCAAATCAAAGTTTAAGCTAAGGTCTGGTAAACGTTGCATAGTCAAATCAGCAATCGTCTGCAAAGTCATCAATGCATCATGCACCTGTGCTGGCGCCTTCGCTAAAACCGTTTTAGCTTGTGCTAATACTCCAACTCCACCATTTAACTCTGCTAATGCAAGTAACATAGCATGCGCATCATCTGTCAATTTATACGATGCTAGTAAGTCTTCAATTTCAGCTGATGCTTTACGCTGCAAGGCGCTAAATAACGCTTGCTCTTGCTCATGGTTAAGCCCGGCATAGTCAGCTAAACCGCGATAAATACCTACATGACCAAGATCTAGTAATAATTTAGATACATCACTTGTGCGACTTAATACTTCAACCATTAGTTGTAGTATTTCCATGTCACTTTCAGGACCAGCATGACCATAAATCTCAGCGCCTAATTGAATAGGATTACGCGAGCGTCCTTTCGCTAAGGTATGCAACACATTACCGATATAACACAGTCTCAATACATCACTACGATCACGTAAATTATGAGAGGCTATACGAGCGACCTGAGGAGTCATATCTGCACGAATACCCATCAAGCGTCCCGAAACCTGATCGGTTAATTTGAACGTTTGTAAATCGAGTGTTTTTGCTGTTCCTGTCAATAAAGAATCTAAATATTCAACCAAAGGAGGAAAGACTAATTCATAGCCCCAGCTTTGCATCATATCGAGTAACTCACGGCGTAACTGCTCTAATTGTAATGCCTGTTCGGGCATTAACTCATCAATACCTTCAGGTAGTAACCAACGTTGTTTCAAACTCATTTAATCAATTTACCCAATAAAGTAAAATCACACCCAACACCATACTTGCCAAGCCTATTATTCTTAACTGCTGGTCACTCATATTTGCCATTTGTATCAAAGCGCGCCGAAACGACGTAGGGCTTATAAATGGCATCATTCCTTCCATTACCAGAAGTAGACCTGATGCAAGATAAAGACTATGAACTAAGGTTTCACTCACACTCAATTTTTCTCAATATTTAGTCTTGAGAACCAAAGTTATTAAAGAACTCGCCTTTAGGCTCAATCACCAACATATCATCGCCATTAAATACATTTTTATAGGCTAGTAAGCGACGGTAGAAACCATAAAAATCAGTATCTTTACCATAGGCTTGAGCGTAGATGTCGGTAGATTTAGCATCACCTTGACCACGCACTTCTTCCGCTTTTTGTTCAGCTTCAGCTAAGGTAATAATTCTAAATTTATCCGCTGTAGCTCTAATCCCTTCAGCTTCTTCCGCACCTTGCGCGCGTGTTTCATTTGCTTCTTGTAATCGTTCAGATTGCATTCTCAAATAAACAGCATCATTAATATCTTTAGGGAAATCAATACGTTTAATACGAATATTAACTACTTCAATACCTAGTTCTTTCGCACTTTCATTGGTTGTGATCAAGATAGCTTCAACCATGGTTTTCCGATCACCTGATACCACTTCATTTACCGTACGAGTAGCAAAAGCATCACGTAAACCATTATTCACAATATGGAATAAACGTGATGAAGCTAAACGTTGGTCACCACTTACAGCAGTATAGTACTTCGCTGCATCTGAAATTTTCCACAATAAAAATGAATCAACTAATAAGTTTTTATTGGTACCCGTTAGGTAATTTTCAGGCTGGGCATCAATAGTCAAAATACGGCCATCAAAACGTATCACTTCATCAGCAATCGGCCATTTAAAGTGTATACCTGGCTCAAAGCTTGCCTGCTGAATACTACCCAAATGAAGCAAAATTACACGTTCACGTTGATCAACATAGAATACCGTTGAACTAAACACAATAAATGCAGCAATAAATGCGAAAAATATTTTATATAATGATGACATATTAACGTCCTCCTCTGCTACGGGCATCATCTCGTACCGTAGATGATGTTGAATTGTTTAACAGATTACTTGATGTCAAACTGCCTAAATCAATCCGCGTCGCTTGTGGACTTACCGTATTTTTCTGCATTCTATCTAATGGTAAATAGAGTACATTATTGCTATCTTTAGATACATCTACTAATACTTTTTGGCTTCGGCTATAAACTGACTCCATAGTATCAAGGTAAAGACGCTCTTTGGTAATAGCGGGGGCTTTCTTATATTCAGTTAATACTTGAAGAAAACGACTGGTTTCACCTCGAGCTTTAGCAATAGTTTGATCTCTATACGCTTCAGCTTCTTGCTCGATACGTGCGGCCCTACCTCGTGCTCTTGGTACAATATCTTTTTCGTAGGCTAATGCTTCATTTATCTGGGTTTCTTTATCCGCATCGGCTTTCACTACATCGGCAAAGGCTGCTTGCACTTGAGGTGGCGGCTGAATATTCGGCATATTAAAGTTAGTCACCACTAAACCGGTACCGTAATCATTCAATAGCTCTTGTAATGCAATCTCTGCTTCTTGAGACATTGCAGCACGACCCGTTTTTAATACATCATCCATGGTTGTTTTACCCACGATTTCACGTACGGCACTTTCTGTCATCTGGCGTAATGTTAAATCAGGATTAACTACATTAAACAAGTAATCAGCTGCAGACTGAACATGAAACTGAACTTCCACTTTAAGATCAATAATATTGCCATCTTTAGTTAACATTAATGATTCAGAAGAAACTGACCGTCCTGATTGGCCTGAACCAATATTTGCGGTACGAATTTGTGCCACATCAACCTTTTCAACCGTTGCGATAGGGAAAGGTAAATGCCAATGAGGGCCAGGTAGGGTCGTTTTTGTGTAAGCACCAAAACGAAGTTCAACACCTCGTTCAGCTGGCTGCACAATATAGAAACCAGACACAAACCATACAATGGCAAGAATTAATGCGATAAGACCAATGCCAATTGAACTGCCATCGTTGTCTGATGATTCGCCATTACCCGATGAGTTACCGCCAAATAGACCAGACAGTTTTTTCTGTAGGTTTTTCACTACATCATCAAGATCAGGGGGGCCATCATTACCGCGCTTGCCCCATGGATCCTTATCGCCACCGTTATTGCCAGGTTCATTCCAAGCCATTTAACTCTCCAACATGAGATTTATAAATTCAAAGTGTGTATTTTACGTGCTTAATCAAAGTTATGGAACCAAGAAAACAAAATCATTGTAAATTTTCTAGTTCAATATCTTGTTCAGGGAAATATTCTTGTAAGGCTTGCCTTAATAAATCGATGCCTTCACCTGTTTTTGCTGATAACCATACTCGTACAATTTTTCCATCTTGATTGCGATCAATACGCGCTTCATGGTCCTCTAATTGGTCAATTTTATTGCACACAATCAGCTGAGGAACGTCATCCGCACCTATTTGTTCCAAAATAGTATTCACGTGGCTCATTAAGTCTTCACGATCAGCACCGGCCTCAACAATATGCAGTAATAAAGCCGCATCACGTGTTTCTTCAAGCGTTGAGCTAAACGATTCCACTAAATCATGMGGTAAYTGCCKAATAAAGCCAACCGTATCAGCYAAYACTARTGCTTGRGTATCGGTTAAYTTCATYCGTCTCAAMGTAGGATCTAACGTTGCAAATAARCGATTATCCGCATAYACYTCAGCCGCTGTTAAGCGRTTRAATAGTGTTGAYTTRCCCATAYTGGTATAACCCACTARGGAYACAACAGMMACMTCATTACGCTGRCGAGAACGCCTGCCTTGATYRCGYTGAGAYTGYACTTTTGCCAAGCGTTTTTTAAGKGCTTTWATTCGTTGRCYTAATAAACGACGATCSGTTTCTAAYTGYGTTTCACCWGGACCACGCATACCAATCCCGCCCTTTTGTCTTTCAAGATGGGTCCAGCCTCGAACTAACCGCGTAGACATATGTTTCAACTGGGCTAATTCGACTTGAAGCTTACCTTCATGCGAGCGTGCACGACGAGCAAAAATATCAAGAATTAAACCCGTGCGACCAATTACACGGCATTCTAATTCTTTTTCAATATTTCGTTCTTGGCTTGGAGATAAATCATGATTGAACATCACCAAAGAAGCATGACTTGCGGCGACGTGTTGGCGAATTTCTTCAATTTTTCCTGTGCCAGCAAAAAATTTAGGATCTGGACGTTTTCGATTACCATGAATAATCGTGGCAATTCTTGCACTAGTAGAATGAACTAATTCAATAAATTCTTGCTCAGATTCTTGGAAGTTCCGATCATTAAAGTTTAAATGAACAAGAACTACTGACTCCTTATCTGAAGACTCATCAAACGCCGCATGACTACTTGGGAGATCAAACAATTCCATAAATTTTTCTAATCCTCATTGAATGTGACATTTCTTACTGGAACAATGGTTGAAATAGCATGTTTATAAACCATTTGATTAACAGAATTTTTTAATAAAATAACAAATTGATCAAAGGAATCAATTTGTCCCTGCAGCTTAATGCCATTTATTAAATAAATTGATACCGCTACATTCTCACGACGTAATGCATTTAAAAATGGATCTTGTAATGATTGTGCTTTAGCCATTATCTTCCCCTTATTATTATTTTAGAGCCATATTGTCACTTAATTCGGGACAACTATCTGTTAAGAATTGCATAATCTGTTTCATTGGTAAACCTTCACCACTATCAAACCAAACCCCATCATCCTGTGAGCGTAACCAAGTTAGTTGGCGCTTAGCCATTTGACGAGTAGCTATAATGGCTTTTTCGATAAAGGTATCAAGGTCATATTCACCTGATAGATAGGACCATGCTTGTCGGTAACCTACAGCGCGAATAGCAGGAAGATCCGGATGATAGAGACCAGAATCAAATAATCCTTTTACCTCATCGATAAAGCCTTCTTTAATCATATTTTTATAACGCAATGCAATACGTTGATGTAATACACTACGTTCGAATGGACTCAGAATAATTTTAGCGACGCGATAAGGAAAATCTACCGTTTGTTCTCGGGTAAGGTCTGTTAATGATCTTCCGGTAATCATATGAACCTCTAGGGCTCGCTGAATTCTCTGTGGATCATTTATATGTATTCTAGCAGCAGACACAGGATCAACTAGAGCTAACCGTTGATGTAAATGTGCCAAACCAAATTGTGCTAATTCAGCTTCTAATTGCAAACGAATAGTGGGGTCCGCAGAGGGCAGATCAGCAAGGCCTTGTTGCAAAGCCTTAAAGTAAAGCATAGTGCCACCGACTAACAAGGGTACTTTGCCCCGGTTAGTGATGTCAGCCATTAAAATTAAAGCATCATCTCTGAAACCTCCAGCAGAATAACTCTCTGTAGGTTGCATAATATCAATTAAATGATGAGGAAATTCTTTTAATATGTCAGCTTCCGGCTTAGCAGTACCAATATCCATGCCTTGATACACTAACGCTGAGTCAACGCTAATAAGCTCTACGGGATACTTCTTGGCTAATGCCAATGCTAAATCCGTTTTTCCTGCCGCCGTTGGCCCCATAATAAATAGGGCCAAAGGCAGATTGTCAGTCTTTGCGTCTATTACTAACCCTGCTTCATCATGTCGTAAAATTCAGCATTGGTTTTTGTCGACTTCATCCGGTCCATTAAGAATTCCATGGCATCAATAGGATCCATAGGCGCTAATATTTTTCTCAATATCCATAGCTTCTGAAGATCTTCAGAATCAGTTAATAACTCTTCTTTTCGTGTACCTGAACGAGTCACATTAATAGCGGGATAAATACGACGATCAGCTAATTTACGCTCTAATTGAAGCTCCATATTACCCGTACCCTTGAACTCTTCAAAGATAACTTCATCCATTCGAGAACCAGTCTCAACCAATGCTGTGGCAATAATCGTTAAGCTACCACCTTCTTCAATATTACGTGCAGCACCGAAGAAACGCTTTGGACGTTGCAAGGCATTGGCATCAACACCACCAGTAAGTACTTTACCTGATGAAGGTGCAACCGTATTATAAGCTCGAGCTAAACGAGTGATAGAATCTAATAGAATCACTACATCGCGTTTGTGCTCAACTAAACGTTTCGCCTTTTCGATTACCATTTCCGCTACTTGTACATGGCGGGTTGCTGGTTCATCAAATGTACTAGAAACAACTTCCGCCTTAACTGAACGAACCATTTCAGTTACTTCTTCTGGGCGCTCATCGATTAATAAAACAATAAGGTGGCTATCAGGGTAATTAGCAGCAATCGACTGTGCAACCATTTGCAGAATCATTGTTTTACCTGATTTAGGTGGCGCAACAATTAATGCACGCTGGCCTTTACCAATCGGTGCAGCCAAATCAATTAACCGCGGGGTTAAATCTTCAGTACTGCCATTACCACGTTCTAAAGTAAAACGTTCATTAGGGAACAGTGGTGTTAAGTTTTCGAATGGTACTTTATATTTTGATTTTTCAGGTTTTTCATAATTAATTTCTTCAACCTTAACCAAAGCAAAATAACGCTCACTATCTTTAGGCGCTCTAATTTTACCCGTTATAGTGTCACCAGTACGAAGGTGAAAACGGCGAATTTGGCTAGGAGAGACATAAACATCATCAGGTCCAGCGATATACGATGCTTCAGGAGAACGTAAGAAACCAAATCCATCTTGTAATAACTCGAGAACACCTGTTGTAGTGACTTCGTCACCTTGTTTTGCATGTTCTTTTACAATCGAAAAGATTAAGTCTTGTTTTCGATTTCTAGCTAAGCTTTCAAGTTTCATTGAAAGCGCAAGCTCCAGAAGCTCAGCAGCAGACTGGCTTTTAAGTTCAGTTAGATTCATTTAGTACCTAGATTTTGGATTTTTATATAGAATATTTATGTAGCGTGAAAACGCTTAGATAATTTATTGGGAGGGGTTTTTAAAACAGTGCCGAAGATAATAGCAATAAAGTTTTTTATTGTCTAGTTTTTTATTAATTAACACTACGTGTTAATGTTTATTATTTAAATTAGGATACTTCAATAATGAATCGATTTAAAAATATTATTTTTTCTGTTCTTATCGCAATGTTAGTATCAAGCTGTAGTTCAGCTCCAACTAAAAAAGTAATGTGGAATAAAATATATATCGATGATATATATCAATTCCTGATTTCTAACGATGGTAATAACGTACTCTTTGTCGGTATTAAATATGACTATTTTTTTCCTAATAACCATGAATTAAAAAAAATATTATTATGGAAGGATAGAAGCTTACTTCAAGTCAGTTTTGAAGAAAAATTCATTATTGATGAATTAAATAATGTGACAGGAAATTATAGTCTCATTTGTCAAAGTACAAATTTAAATTATGAACAAACTCAATGGTTAGATAATAACGATTTTACCAAAAACTTATCTACCGATAATAAAGTTATTTATATAAAAGAAGCTAATATTAGTGGAACACGCTACCCCTCAAGTGAAATAATGAATACAGAAGCTAAGGAATATAATAATTTAACTCAACCTTACGAAATTACATTTAGTGAAAGTTATGATAGTTCTCAATCAAACTCCCCATCTTACTCATACCCCCACTCTTACTCTCCTAATACATCTAATAACCGTTTTCAAGAATATGTTTGGATAGTTATTTTTAGTCCCATTATTTTACCAATGCTTATAGCGGAACCATTTAACCATGATAAATAACAACTTAATTTTAAACCATTAGAATTAAATGTTAGTTGTTTTCATAAACTACAGGCAAAAAAATACCCGAACCAAGTCTGGTTCGGGTATCTTCTTATATTAAAGCCTGGCAGTGACCTACTTTCACATGGGAACTC
>NVVP01000037.1 GCA_002402245.1 Gammaproteobacteria bacterium
TGATCTGCTCACTCCCAAGAAACTCCTAGATAAATATATTGGAAAACAGGTCAAGTTGTCTCGAACTAACCCAGCCACAGGTCAAGAAACAATTGAAACTGCTACGGTACTGAGTACCAATAGTGGCGTGGTATTAAAAATTGGTAATAAAATTATTACTAACCCTAGAGGCGAGTATATCTTTGATAATGTGCCTGCCAATTTACGAGATCAGCCGACATTAGTAACTCAAGTGACTAGCTCAAGTAATACACAACAGTCTATTGAATTAGCTTACCTTACTAGCGGATTATCATGGCAAGCAGATTATGTTGCCGAATTAAGCGGTGATGACTCCCAGCTTGATCTCACAGGCTTAATAACATTAAAAAACCATAGTGGCACCAGTTATAACAACGCTAAATTACAGCTTGTCGCTGGTGATGTTAACCAAGTTAAAACTAAAGTTTCATCTCCCTACCCCAGCCAGATGGTGCGGATGTCAATGATGGAAGATGACAGCTCTGTCGCTGAAGAAAGTTTATTTGAATATCACCTGTATTCATTAAACCGACCAACAGATTTAAACAATCAACAAACTAAACAAGTGGCCCTACTTTCAGCTACGTCTATTCCAGTCACTAAGCAGTTTTTATTGCAGGGTAGAGACTATTATTACCGTAGTAGTTATGGTCAATTAGGCCAAAAAATGAWKMTTGGKSWCTTTGTTGAATTCGATAATAATAAACAAGCACAGTTAGGTTTACCTCTGCCTAAAGGCATTGTGCGAGTGTATAAAAATGATTCCAAAGGCAATGCACAATTTGTCGGTGAGGATAGTATTGATCACACACCAAAGAATGAAACTATTCGCCTTAAACTAGGTGATGCCTTTGATATCACGGCGAACAAAAAACAAACCAATTTCAAAAAAGTAAGTCATAACCGCCCTCATAATGTAGCCTTTGAAAGTAGTTATGATATTGAATTGAAAAATGCTAAATCAGAAGCCGTTACTGTCACAGTTAATGAACCTATTCCGGGGGACTGGAAAGTACTCAAACAAAGTCATCAGCACAGCAAAGTAGCCTCAGGAACGGCACAATGGAAAGTCACTATTCCAGCTGAAAGCAGTACTCATTTAAGCTACCGAGTATTGGTTCAATATTAATAGTTATTAGCTTTAACAGGAATGTTAACCTCAATTACGCCTGATTTTTCAAATTCAAACTGAACAGTTATTAGTTTGCCCTCGCTAAAATTAGCGGGGGTAATCGCCATAAACATTAAATGAAATGACATCGGTGCTAATAGCAACTCAGCATGAGCTTCAATCACACTGTTAGACTGATGAATCATCTTAGCCATACCTGACTGAATTGCAGTTTTATGTAACATAACCATCGCCATATCACAGCGTATATTAATTAATGTATCAGCTGTATCACCTTTATTTTTAATTACACCATAGCCTGCCGTATTACGTGCCACATCAGGTGCATCCATAATCCAGAACGATTCAAACACAATCTCTGGCTGACTATCCGCATAAACAGAGTTAATAACAGATAACAGCAACAATACTAATAAATAATGCCATTTAGTCCTTCTATTATTCATTAATTAACCCTCGTATTTTTCTAATAAACTCATCCACCGGTGTGCCGGTGTATTCAAGACTACGAGTAAAGCCTGACTTATCAATCAAATAAAGCGTGACGCTATGACTATAAAGTGACGCTTTACCTTCCCCATTGCTCTCATCGGAAAATAATTTAGGTGTTACTTGGCGAATATTTTTTGTCGGTACCGTATTCAATACTGAAAGCTTTTGATACTGAGCTTGAAACAATGACACGATATAATCTATCTGCTCTTTACTGCCAGATAAACCTACAAACTCTGAATTAAAATGGCCAATAAACTGTTTTAAATGGCCTGGTGTATCGTATTCAGGATCAATCGTCACAAATATTACTTGGACTTTTTTCTGCTCATCTTCTGTTAACTTAGAATATAATCGGGTCAAATAGCCTAGGGTAAACGGGCAAATATCAGCACAATTGGTATAACCAAATGACAACACCACAACCTGATCTAAAAAGTCACTAAACTCAACCGCCTTACCATCAGCATCAACGGCTGAAAAGTTTCCTCCTACACCACTAAACAGGGGTAACTCTTCCCCCTCAGCATGACTTATTTGTACACTGAGTAAACTGATAAAAAGTAGTATCACTAATTTTTTTAACATAATAATTTCTGCCATGGTGCAATATCAGGAAGTAAATGTTCTTCTTCGATGCTCATCACATCCCATTGATTATTTTCTTCAAGTTGATAAGTAATCGTTTGATGGATTTTTGCCAACACTGATTTACCTGCAGCATTAACGCCTTGCCAATCAATAATAAGTTCTAAAATAAAAGTATTATCACGGCCCTCAAGCGCTTCAACCTCAAGCGATCGTAGTAAGTGTCCGCCTTTGAATAAATACGCTTTCCGAGCTGCCAATGTAAATAAAATAGGACCTTTTATCTCTTTTGGACCCATTTTCACGGTATACATAGCATTCTCAAACCACTGTTTATCTTTAATGTTGTTATCCATAACTACACCATCAAGGTAAGCTAGCCATGTATAAGCAAATTCACGTCTCTGGTAATGGTCATGATTAAATGTGGCTAATGACATCATTTCAACAGAGGTGTCTTTATTTATGACTTTACTAGTAATGTTCGCTTGACCTAATGGCCCAATATGAAAAATAAAAGTTTCATCCAATGCCTTTGCTTGCATTGAATCATCCTGCAGGTAAGTCAGCTTTGATTGAACATTAAATGAATATTCATTCAGTTCTAACTTAACTAAATCGGTCTTGCTAATCTTGAGACCCGTTACTTTTTCAGGATATCCAGAACGATTCAAATTACTGTCTAATACATTGCCATACCAATTCATCAGTACCGAAGCCATAGAATTTAGTGCGCGAGTATATTCAATTCTGTGCTCCACCTCAGTGGGAGTAGCAGATGCCACTCCCACCAAAAGTAGACTCATTATCAAAATAGATTTTATCTGATTCATTCTAAAATCTACTACACTTACTTAATAGGACCCGGTTCTTGAACCTGTTCCATCAAGTCATTATTCCACTCACCTTCAACAGAAACATGAGCGGCAGCACCTAACATAATCGCTTCGATTAAATTATGGTTAACATAAGCATAAAGACCCGGTTGCTTAAAAGTATATAAAGCTGCACCAGCCTCACCACCAGCAATAGCCCATGTTTCACGATTAGTGGTCGGAACATCATCAAATGATCCGCCCGTCCAGACTAGATCACCATGCCCACCTATTAAGTGAATACGAGTATCACGATTTGCTTGAGAATGAAGGAATAACACTGTTTCACCCACTTTTGCAGTCATCGCATTTTCACCGGTTAAAGCACCGACTTTACCATTAAAGGTTAAGTGCGTTGGAATAAGGTTTTTCATCACATCCATGGTATCTTCCATCGCTAACACAGGTGCATCATAGCGTTTGAAATTACCTTCTTCATCTTGAGGGATATACCAATCTTGCTCACCAATATAATAAGCTTTATCGTAAGTGACTAATTTACCTTGATTATCTTTCAATCCATCACGAGGAAGAATCATAATCGCACCATTCATACCAGATACCACATGATAAGGAATCATTACTCCACCAGGGGCACAATGRTAAACAAATACACCKGCTTTRGTTGCTTTRAARCGRAGTAYAACTTGYTSCCCWGGWGMYACATTKGTTAAACCACCSCCACCTAATGCWCCWGTWGMRGCRTGAAARTCAATRTTGTGAACCATSGTATTKSTTTYARGRTTTTTWARMGTTAAYTCAAYATARTCYCCYACATGAGCCACAATCATTGGGCCAGGGTTTGAACCTTCAAAAGTCATTGCTTGCACAAAAGCCCCCGGTGCAATTTCAATTTCCTTTTCAATAATTTCCATTGTCATCGCAACAATTTTAGGAGCACCTTTGGCAACCTGATTATGTTCAGGTAAAAATGGCGGTGCCACTAAGATCTGAGTAATATGTTCTAAGCCTTCGGCTTTAGATGTACTTGCTACACTTCCAACTGCAAGTGCTTCAGCAGCTAATGACAATGACGAGAAGGTCATTAACGATGTTGCTAACGTTAGCCCTAAGCCTAACAGTTTAAATTTTTTCATAATTATCTCTCTCCTAATAGTGTTATAAAAAACAACGAACGAAAACTAGGTAAGTAAAATTATGGAATCAGGCCAGAGCGAGTACCTTGATATAAATCAATAATGATGCAAATGACATACAATTAATGTGGTTTTATGGGCTTTGCCATATCTTCATATTTATAGATTAAATTAGTCGCGTCAGATAAACGAAGATTAATGCGTTAATCGCAAATAAAGACTGGCTAATTTTAAGGGTAGATCTTCTATTTTTTTAATCCAGATATAGGCATTTTTACCGAATAAATAAGGTAAATATTCTTCAGCCTTTTCATCAATGGTGACGCAAAAAGGTTGTAGGCCTTTTTTCTCAGCTTCAATAATTGCTTGGCGTGTATCTTCAATTCCGTAACGACCTTCATATTTATCTAGATCATTAGGCTTGCCATCGGTGACAATTAATAACAATTTTTGGCTTGTTTTTTCTTGTTCTAATAGGTGGGTTGCATGGCGTATTGCTGCTCCCATACGGGTGTAATAGCCAGGTTTAACAGCTTCAATATAACCGCGGACATCATCATTATAATCCTGATCAAAGTCTTTAATTTTATGAAAGCGAACATGATTACGATTACGCGAAGAAAAGCCATGTAAAGCAAAGCGATCACCCGTTACATCCAAGGCTTCTGCAAACAAATACAGGGCATCACGGATAACGTCTATCACTCGTGCTGAATTATTAATATGGGCATCGGTTGATAACGATAAATCAGCCAATAATAAACATGATAAATCACGTGTTTCATTACGAATATCACGATAAACCGGCATATCACTATTTACCGTTCCCCTTTTACGATCGGCTAAAAAGTGAATATAGTTATCTAAGTCTAATTCACTCCCTTCTGTTTGCCGACTTAACCAATGACGTTGTGGCCGTAATATCTCAAACTGTCGGCGTATTTTTCTCGCTTGTGCTTTCAACCGTGGTGGAAGTGCCATCGGTTCAACATCACGAGCAGCCATAGTAATAAGACGGCAATGATCTTTTTGCATCACTCGCTTTTTATAATCCCATTCATCAATAGGCAGCCCTTCACCTAAAACAATGTCATCATAATCATTAGATGGTAAATCTAGGTCTAATTTAATTTTACTTGAGGTGGTAGCATTATCTTGAGCGACACTAATACTATCCATGTCTTCAGCTGTTTGCATGGCACTATCATCATCGTCGTCATCGGTGGTGCTACGATCTAGTTTGCTAAATTCACCCCAGCTCCACAGGCTTTCCAGCCTAAAGCTCATTAAGCCACCCTCACCTTCTGGCATATCTTCGCGTAAGCCTTTTTTACGCTTTTTTTGTTGTTGGTCTATCTTTTTAGTGTGTACCGCATCCGCAAGATCAGGATCAAACACCGATTTAGATTCTTCCCGTTCTAGCAGAGAAGGAGCTGGATGCAACCAAAGAGTCACCGGTTGCGGTGGCCGTTTGGCATACTCTAACGTTACTTTGTCAGTTAAATTATTCAAGGCATATCTAATGGCCAATTCTTGCTTAGCTTCACCGGTAGATAAGTCTTCTGGGTTTGGACGTTGTTGAAGATGAGCGACTAATAAATGCTCATATTTAGATTTAAGGCCCGGCCATAACGCTAATATTTTACGCGTTCGATATTGATTACGGCTTATCCAATCACCTTCATCAATAGTCACAACTGATAAGGCTGTTAACCATAAATACAAATCCATATTCAGCTGGCGTGTTGGGAATAAAGCAATGCTATCGGGTAGTTTTAGTGATTCTTCATCTCGTGATGCATATTGAACTTTATTGCCACTGCCTGCAATTCGTTGTAATAACGAACGTTTAGCATTCATATCCGAATCTGTTGCAGATTTTACATGTAAACCTGCTTCACCACCCAAGGCTCGAAAAAAAATGCCTGCAGTATAATTAACTTCATCAAAATAAACGATCGCTTCTGGATAATTAATATTAGCTTGCTGGCTAATAAAATTATGCCATATTCCTCCAACCCACTCTTCTAACATCGTTAGTTACCTGACCTATTTAACCAATCAGGTGGTAAATAAACCATCATGACAAAACAAAATATAACAATCATCACAAACCACCATACAAAGGTAGTTTGTGCTTGAGTGGCATGATTGGGAGGGAGAGGAATACCGCATGCCCCACAATGGTCATCCTCTTGGCCAAGCTTAGAACCGCATTGTTTACACACGAGACGACTCACGAGATACGTTTTCCTATGAAAGGATAAATAAATTCTTTTCCTTGTATCGCTTTAATAAACCCCATCAACCCTACTGCGAGAAATAACGGTACGATAAACATGAAATACACTTCTAAACACACTAAACCTGTTAACGATGCATAGCCATCCGTTAATATAATAAATAGGTTAATACCCATAAATATAAGGGTACTCAGGCTACTGCTCATTAAGCTTTGTCTTAAATGCTGCTGGCTAAATGCAGAACTAGTTGAATAACGCAGTGTATAAAGTCCCCACAATGCAATATATAACACCCCGACAAAAAGTAAATTGCCAATAAAAAAGGCCTGTGCAATTACCGCCGTATTATCTTGCTCTTGGGTGGAAGTCATCCCTTACACAACCATCATTTTAGCTTTAACCACTTCCATTAATGCTGCCACGGTTTCATCATCATCTGTTAGTGGCTCAATAATCGCAGCCCGACATGCTTCAATTGGATCCAAGCCTGATTTTATTAAGGTAGCGGCATAGACTAATAACCGTGTTGAAGCTGATTCTTCTAAATCATGGTCTTTTAATATCCGTAAGGCCTGAGCCAACTCTATTAATTGTGTTGATATCGCTAAATTAAGCTGGGTTTCTTGTTGCAGAATAGCTGTTTCCGTCTTTTTATCAGGATAATCAAAACGCATAGAGACAAAGCGTTGACGAGTTGAAGGTTTCATTCCTTTTAGCAAATTCTGGTAGCCGGGATTATACGATACCACCAGCATAAACTCTGGACTGGCCTTTAACTCTTCACCTGTTCTCTCAATGGGTAAAATACGTCGATTATCTGATAAAGGATGTAATACTACTGTCGTATCCTTACGCGCTTCAACAATCTCATCTAAATAACAAATGGCCCCTTCGCGTACCGCTTTTGTCAAAGGCCCATCTTGCCAATAGGTTTCGCCATCACCGATTAAATGTCGTCCCACTAAATCAGCTGCGGTGAGATCATCATGGCAGGCAATGGTATATAAAGGTCGGCCTAATTTAGCTGCCATATGCTCAATGAAACGTGTTTTACCACAGCCTGTCGGCCCTTTTATTAATAAGGGCAGTTGATTTTTATAGGCATGCTCAAATAACTCAACTTCATTATTCTGGGCTTGGTAATAAGGTATTTCTCTTTTAAAACTCATTTACTATCCTCATTATGCTGCTTGATAACCTTGCATCACTGCAAACCTAGCCGTCATCATGTCCATTGAATTAACATGACCATCAAACCAGTGAGGCCAAATAGAAAATACATACTCTGCAATAACATCAAGATCATGAGTATTTTGCCACGCACTGACTCGTTGCTTCATATCTTCCAATACCCGTGTGTGTTCTGACGAATGCATGGGATACATGGGGAAATGAGTATCTAACATGAGTTCATTCTCACGCTGAAAATGGTCATGCGTATGATCAAGCCACTGTATTAATAATTGACTAAGTTTCATTATTTTCTTATCACTTAAGCTTTCACCTGCCTGATAATCTCTAATCTTTTCACCTAATAATTTCACCATATGAATTTCTTCAACATGGGTATTATTCATAAAATCAAGATCAACCTTAGGAATCGTATCTACCTCAAGAATAATATTGTCATCAGTATTCAATTAAAAAACCCCTCTAAAGTTAAAATAGTAGTAATGGCAATGACTAAAATAACTGCACATAACCAGCTATACATGACCATTTTCCATATTATGGATACTCGCCTTAGCATCATAAAGTTACGGATAATAACGATGCCTTTGAATAGCGATATCGCTAACACGGCAAACATCATCATCAAGCCACTATCAACAGACTCAGCTAACAAATAACTTGATAGCGTCAATAGGAGCATTACAATCCAAAACCAATGTGCTCGTTGGTAGGGTTTCATCGAATGATATAAACTAATGGAAATAAAATAATCCACACCAAATCAACCATATGCCAATAAGAAGCTCCCGTTTCTATGCCAATATAATTAGCAGAGCTATAAGCACCTCGTTTCGCCTTAATGACAATCGCAAACAAAATAATCATGCCTAAGATCACATGTAGAACATGAAATAAGGTCAATGATAGGTAAAACATATAGAAGGTATTGGTAGTTAAGCTAATACCCGCTGAGAATTTATCGTAATATTCAATCGTTTTTAAAATAAGAAAAGCAAAGCCAGCTGCTAATGCTGCATAAAGCCAATTAATACAGCTCTTAAGCTTATTTTCTTTTATCGCATAAACAGCCCGTACCACAAAATAACTCGCACTAATTAATAGCACGGTATTGAGCATGCCTAACTCACGATTAAGCGTTAATTGGTAATAATTAAATAGTTCGCTGTACTGCATTTTAGTAACGGCATAAGCCATAAAAAATAATGCAAAAACCAATAATTCCATGAAAATAAATATCCAAATGGCAAAGTCACCTGGCAATAACTCATCTTCTATTTCTGCCGGTTCTATATTCACATTACTCAACAATTAATTATCTTATTTTGATAGGAACGATTTTTTTAATTTTTCACCCGTCCAAGATCGCACCATAGTCCATGTTGCAGCCAAAATAAATAAGGCATGACCCAGTACAAAGTAGGACACCACATACACCCATGTCCAAGGCGACGTTAAACCACCTACAAAGATAATTAAAGCGCTCACTAAAAATAGTGCTACTGCAGCAAATAAGTTTATCTTTATTGCTACAACGCAGTAATAACGAGCATAACTATTTTCTGTTGTTTTCTTATAAATTAGTAATAAAACAATAAAACCAATCACGGGGAATAAGGTTAAATTAAGCAGTGAGGCTAAGGTTGCATTTGAAGCACGTTGTAACTGTAACGAATCTGTTTCCATTTGAACTCCAATAAACGAATACCCCTTATGAAAAGAGGTATCCGCTAATATTGACTAAAAGTAGTTAAACTTTACTCATCTCCACTTCCTTACCTTTGGCAAAGAAACTATAGATATATATAAATAGACCTATAAGGAAAGTTAGACCAGCAACTTCACGTAACCAATAAAAAACAACTAGTTGATCTTGTACTACCATAAATGGAAGCGGATCTGCAGAATAACGTTGAAGGTAAACCTGCATAATTCCAGCACCGGTTAATAACAAGGTAATAAATACCATTGATATAGTCATAGTCCAAAATGATCTTATTTCCCATTTCTGAGCATTTTCATTAGCTGCTTGCTGACCGCGCATTAATGGCATTGCATAAGAAATCATCGTTAATACCACCATCACATAAGCTCCATAAAAAGCCATATGACCATGTGCCGCAGTAATTTGCGTACCATGTGTATAGTAATTAACAGGAGCAAGTGTATGTAAGAAACCCCATACACCAGCGCCTAAAAATGCCATTACTGCTGTACCTAATGCCCACAATACTGCTGCTTTATTAGGATGGTCAAGACGACGTTTATTAACCACATTGAAGGCAAACAAGGTCATCATGAAAAATGGAATTGGCTCTAATGCTGAGAATATTGATCCTATCCACTGCCAGTAATCAGGTGTACCAATCCAGAAAAAGTGATGACCTGTGCCTAAAAGACCTGAAATCAATGCCATTGCAATGATTATATAAAGCCATTTTTCAATYACTTCACGATCAACACCGGTTACTTTAATCAAYACATAAGCAAGCAGTGAWGCCATGATCAATTCCCATACACCTTCWACCCAAAGATGAACCACAAACCACCAGAAATATTTATCTAATACYAAGTTRTCAGGRTTATAGAAAGAGAAYAARAAGAACACGGCYAAGCCAATAAGWCCSGTYATTAAMACGACATTAATAACCGTTTTACGACCAGAYAAAATGGTCATWCCAATATTAAATAAGAATGCCAACACAACAATTACAATWCCTATTTTRGTAATGGTTGGCTGCTCTAARAATTCACGCCCCATRGTAGGTARTAAATCATTCATGGTTATTTCRGCTAAACGTGCATAAGGCACTAAGAGATAACCTAAAATRGTTAATACSCCTGCRGCTAAAAATACCCAAAACATRATYTTGGCAAGAAGAGGYGAATASARYTCACGYTCAGATTCTTCGGGRACAAGAAARTAAGCCGCGCCCATAAAACCAAATAACAGCCATATAATCAACAGATTGGTATGTACCATACGRGCAACATTAAACGGTATYTCAGGGAATAAAAAATCTCCCATYACATACTGYAAKCCCATGGTGACACCGAACARTATTTGTCCAACAAATAAGGCAATCGCAGCAATAAAATAAAGCTTMGCAACACCYTGTGATTCATATTTCATAKTTTATCTYCCTTTAACCTTGAATATTAGGTGG
The DNA here is from genome assembly GCA_002402245.1 of Gammaproteobacteria bacterium. Lineage (GTDB taxonomy): Bacteria > Pseudomonadota > Gammaproteobacteria > Nitrosococcales > Methylophagaceae. Next base: position 10,807 of record NVVP01000037.1, read on the forward strand.
CCAGTCTCTGGCTGTTTTAATGCCRTCAACATACTTAAGAAATTGAGCWAGGCTTTCTAATTCTTCATCRCTTAGATTGAATTGGGGCATGCTTCGTCGKCCTTCAATACCCTCAGCAGGACGATATTTAATAAARGCTTTTATSGCMTCWGTACTCTCACCAAAKCGGGTATAAACATTGCCAAGTTCAGGRGCAAAATAAGCACCCTCRCCTAATAATGTATGGCAGCCTATGCAGTTATTGACYTCCCATAACCGCTTWCCTTGRGMCACYTGTTCRGTKATKGCCYCTGARTTATCWGTTTTAGGCAAACTCTTAACGGTATCTACCGTTAAACCAATAAGYACTARGAAGAAAAATACTGATCCCCCATAGTAAATATTGCGAGCCATGCCCTTTGTAAAGGTTTCTCTCATTACTCTCCTCTCCTAGTTTATAAAAACCTGAAGGGAGTATAACGATGGGCAATAGAAGGGACATTGACTTAGATCAAGTCACAGAAAGGCAGTAATAATTTGTGATTTTATCGGGCCAAGAATGCCCTATAGAAGGTTTAGCTTTCTAAAGAAATTAGCGCTTGTAACTTTTCGATCTCAAGTAATTCAATTTGTGACCCTTCTAAACAAATTAATCCCTGCTTGGATAAACTTTTTAAGGTGCGAGATAAAGTTTCAGGCTTAATCGACAAACGAGAGGCTATAACATGTTTAGGTGCTGCTAAATTAACCCCCATATTGCCATTACGATCTTGTTCATTATGGCTAAGTAAGTAATCAACTACACGGAAGGTAGCATTATGTAATGTAAGCCGATCCATTTCGTTGACCATCCAATGTAAACGCTGGCTTAATTTGCTTAATAGATTCATACATAATTGATTAGAAGTATTCAACAAAGTTAAATACGTTTTAGCATGAATACAGACAACCACAGAGGATGAAACGCTCACTGCCGTCACCGGGTAACGTGAACCACCTGAAAATAATACGGCTTCTGCAAAGGTTTGCTGAGGACGAATAATTTCAATCACTTTTTCATCACCGTTCGGTGTAATACGCTGTAATTTTATACCACCAGAGATCAGTAAATAAACATGCGTTAAAGGCGCACCATGTTCAAATAAAATACTGTCATCACTCAACTCACTGACATGAGATTTAGCCACAATCGCATTGAACTGTTCGTCTTCCAATGGTTGTAATAACATGCATTGACGCATCATCTTTTCAATATAAGGGTTTAATGCTACCCGTTCTACTTGAGACTTTTTCATTAACTCCCCGATACAACGGTAACTTGATTACGGCCATTTTCTTTCGACTGATAAAGTGCTTTATCCACATTATTAGTAATAACAGTCACACTCCAAGTTTTAATAATGGGTGATACGCCGGCACTGGCGGTTAATGACTTAATTTCACTAAATGAATAATTAGAAATTTTAACTAATAATTTCTCGGCTAATTGAGCCGCTTCATCCACATCAATATTAGGGCAAATAATAAAAAACTCTTCCCCGCCCCAACGACCCACATGATCGGTTTGTCGCACATTATCTTTTAGTACCTGAGCAAACTCAACYAATACCTTATCACCRGTTAAATGRCCATATTGRTCATTCACTTTTTTAAAATAATCAATATCTAAGGAAATAACAGAAGCAACYGYRCCATARCGATCTACCGAATATTTTTCTTGAGCRAGTAACTCGTCCAACTTTARTCGRTTAAAAATYCCTGTTAAKGCATCTGTRGTWGATAGYCTTAATAACTCATTATTTAACSTTTTAAACTTCAAATAATGATARACATAAAYMAAYGTTAATAAAATKATAATRGYAAAAAGYTGCCATGCTARWCGGTAATCAAATACMGGYTCTTGRGACACMGATACCCATTTATTATAARTYTKCTGTAAATCTTCTTCTTTAATATTRCTRACTAATATATTAAATATTTCATTCARTAACGGTTCATCATTACGTGTTGCTATAGAAAGAKTKGTCTCYTCCTCYAAGCGTAATGATATTTTTARCTCMCCKGTAAACTCAGTTTGAATTGAATTGGCAATCACCATTAARTTATCGATATAMCCAAATAATTCACCATTTTCTACCCKAGYTAAKCCATCRCGAACAGAATCTACTTCAATAATATTGATMTYAGGATATTCAKTYCTCGCTATATCKATYACTGCATAGCCTTTTACAATACCTACTTTTCTATTTTTTACTGCAGCAATATTATCCRTAAARATAGTATCWGTCCKTGTSGCCATCACCGTAGGAAGACTCAAATARGGCCGGGTAAAATTTAGATAGCTTAAACGCTCTTTCGTTTCCATAGCCAACGTTAAAATATCACATTGACGAGCTTGAGCCTTGAGTAAGGATTCAGTCCAATGCTTAGTGGATTCTAAGCGCATCGGAATGGGTAATTTAGACTCGAATTGACTAATAATATCTGCACTAATACCAATATAGTTACCATCTCGAATCCCCTCAAATGGCATCCAATTTGGATCGACACAGAATGTTATTTCTTTTTTACCTTTCAAATAGAGGTTCTGTTGTTCGGAAAACTGTAAATTTGTACCAAACTTAGTAATAAAGTCGGTAAACACAAATTCACCCAGTTTTTCTCCCTCATCAAGCAAGCCACTAAAATGCAGTTGTTTAACTGTTCGCCTGCTAAGCTCCTCATTGGTTTCACCAATCTCGAAGAAATCTAATAACATCATTTTTTTACTAACTTCAGCTTCAAACTGCAATGCTTCAATACTTTTATTCATCGCATACTTATTATGAATAATAGCAATAGTTTCATCACCATGTGCTAAAGCATATTTCCAACCTTTATTAGAAGCTTCAATAAATCGAGCTGTCCTTTCWGGGTAGTTTAATGCTTCTTCAGGTGARGTAAATAAATTAGYCGCACTCATTGAAAAKCCATATTCSGCAGGATCTAATACATTATATTCAATRCCCAAYTCATCTAATAAGAACAATTGATTRGTTCTAAATRCACTCATRGCATCGACTTTATGYTCWATAAAGTCTTCAATATTAAAAGCATGYTGTTGAAACTTGGTATTTTTCTCATTAACGTAAAAATGATTGAGCATTAATGCYAAMGAGCTRTATTTCAATTCATCTTTAGTSGCAMTKATCSTCTTGCCAACTAGATCTTTGGGRTGTTTAATATCTTTGCTAGTTACCAGWACCAAAGGGGATTTCTGAAAGTATGTCGCTAATAGAATGGTTGGTTTTATTTTTCTGTTATGAACCACAACACTCGAGTTATAAAGCCCATAATTGGCCTGTTGAGAAAGCACCAGATCAACTGTATCCGTACCGGACTTATATTCGATTAACTCAACATCTAGTCCAACGTCTTGATAATAGCCTTTTTCCTTAGCCATAATAAAGCCGGCAAACTCATACTGATACTTCCAATCAAGTTGAATAGATACTTTTTCAGCAGATGCTTTAACCGTGCTAGAAAATGAAAGTAAAAATGCAAAAAACAGTAGCATTGTTTCTATTTTTCTTTGGCTGTACCCTAAATCCATTATTTACTACGCCTAAGCAGGAACTCAATTTGCTAGTCTAGCACTATTTTAGATAAGTCCATCACACAATTAGCCGATAACCCACTAAGTTTCATATGCTTGGCGGTATTGTCCATTTTGCCAATATTTATATCTTTCTAATACTCTAGCTGCCTGCGGTATCATAGCGACTATTCTTTTTATTCTAGGTTGTCATGAAAACAGTTTCTATTTTTGTTGATGTGCAAAATATTTATTACACCAGCCGACAGGCTTATCAAAGTCATTTTGATTACAATAAATTTTGGGACGCCGTCACACAAGGTCGGCAGTTAGTAAAAGCCATTGCCTATACCACCGATCGAGGTGATGCCAAGCAAAAACAATTTCAGAATATTCTGCGAGCAATTGGGTTTGAAGTTAAATTAAAACCTTATATTCAACGTGCTGATGGTTCTTCAAAAGGAGATTGGGATGTCGGTATCACGATTGATGTACTCGATTATGCTGCACAAYCAGATATTATTGTACTGGCATCAGGCGATGGTGACTTTGATTTACTAGTAGATAAAGTACGTAGCAAACACAATGCCTCGGTCGACGTTTATGGTGTACCACAACTCACTGCAAAATCATTAACTGATGCAGCCTCACAGTTCATTGCTATCGACCAACAACTGCTACTTACACCAAGCATTCGTTATTAATCTAATGCAGCTTAATCAACACCCTTTTTTGAGATACTGTTATGGCTATTAGCTCCACCATTATTAAACTTAACGTCGATATTGCTAATATGGACACACATTATTATCAAAGCCATGAGCTTACTCTTGCCCAGCACCCTTCTGAGAATGACTTTCGAGTGATGATTCGCCTCATCGCTTTTATGGCTAATGCTAATGAACAGCTAAGCTTTACTAAAGGCATGGCCACTGATGATGAAGCAGAACTTTGGCAAAAATCATTGTCAGATGAAATTGAACTATGGATTGATTTTGGCCAAGTAGATGAAAAACGAATTCGCAAAGCCTGTGGCCGAGCCAAGCAGGTTATTCTTTATACCTATCATCAACGTAAAGCACAGACATGGTGGCAACAAAACCAAGAGAAAATGCAACGCTTTAACAATCTAAGCGTTATTCATATTGATGCTGAAGGTGTGGAAGCCATGCTTCAACGCAATATGAATTTACAATGTAATATTCAAGATGACGTTCTGTATTTAAGTGATGACGAACACTCATTCACCATCACCATGACAGCTCATTAATCGGCTTTCTTCTCAGCGAAATAAGCCTGTGTCAGTTTCAACACTACCGGGCTTAATAACAATAATGCAATCAAGTTCGGAATCGCCATCAAGGCATTCAGTGTATCTGCCACCAACCAAATAAAGGATAATTTAGCGACCGCACCGAGTGGTATCGCTATAATCCATAGCACTCGAAAAGGTAAGATGGACTTTGTACCAAATAAATAAGTAACACATTTCTCACCATAAATACTCCAGCCTAAAATAGTGGTAAAGGCGAAGATACATAAGCCCATTGATACAATAACCCCACCTAGTCCTGGCAACACAGATTCAAATGCCAATGAGGATAAACTAGCCCCCGTTTCCCCGCTTGTCCAAGCCCCCGATACGATAATGACTAATCCTGTTACTGAACAGACTAAAATGGTATCAATAAATGTGCCCATCATCGCTACAGTGCCTTGTCGTACCGGACTATTTGTTTTAGCCGAAGCATGAGCAATAGGCGCACTACCTAAACCGGCTTCATTAGAAAATATTCCTCGAGCCACACCAAAACGAATCGCCGCCCACACCGCCGCGCCAGCAAAACCACCTGTAGCGGCAACTGGAGTAAATGCATGAGTAAAAATAAGGTCAAATGCGGCCGGTAATAGTTCAATATGCATCGCTAGAATAACGATTCCTGCAGCTAAATAACTTACCGCCATAATAGGCACTAACTTACCGGCGACAGTGGCAATGCGTTTAATTCCACCTAATAAAACCAAGCCCGCTAATACCGCCATCACCAGGCCAGTAGCCAGAGGGTGAATATTCAAATTGGTAGATAATACATCAGCCACTGAGTTAGCTTGAATGGTATTACCTATACCAAACCCCGCTAAAGCACCAAAAATGGCAAAAGTAGTGGCCAACCAAGTAAAGTTTTTACCTAGGCCATTTTTAATATAATACATAGGCCCGCCAATTTTCTGGCCATTAGCATCTGTTTCACGAAAATGAACGGCTAAAACAGCTTCTGCATATTTAGTCGCCATGCCCACTAATGCCGTCATCCACATCCAAAATAAAGCACCCGGCCCACCTAAAAAAATAGCCGTGGCTACGCCTGCAATATTCCCCGTACCAATCGTGGCTGCCAGAGAGGTCATCAAAGCATTAAAGGGCGAGATCTCACCTTCACCTTTTAATTTATTTTCATCTCTCCCCGACCATAACATTTTAAAGCCATAGCCTAATTTAAGCAGTGGCATTCCCTTCAAGCCTGCCATCAATACCACACCAGTACCCAAAATAAGCACCAACATGACAGGTCCCCAGACAATGCCATTTAGTTTTTCAATAAGATCTATTATTTTTTCCATTCAACTATCCTAAAAATGCTGCCTTATCCTACCATCAATCTTATTTAAGCTAAACGCCACACTTACCTAAACAAAGAATTCAGCATGGTAAGATACTGTAATATATATAGATTATCTAGCTATAAATAGCCCTAAAGTAATAACTGATTATGTCGCTACGTTTAATAGGATTGTTTAAATTTAGGTGTCGCCATGATTATTAGTAATGCAAGCATTTCACTGCAACAACAAAGCAGTTCGGAACGTTCTGATACCGTCTACTTCAATATAACTGAACGAAATAATCAGCCAAATCGACTTAATCTGCCCGCCTCAGAACAAGTGTCTGTTAGACCGACAATTTCAACTACAGCACTGCATGCACCTCATAAAGAACAATATGTTTTAAACGATGATATGCTTAATGCTCAACATGAGTTACGCATGCAACTCATCATAAAAATGGTTGAAGCGTTTACCGGCAAAGAGTTTAAACTATTCAGTCCAATGCAGTTGCAATCTAATAATACGGTTGAGGGTGAAGTGGATCTAACAAGTCCTAGTTCGGCTAATCCAAGCCCAGTCAATGCCAATCAAACAACACCCACTGCAACTCGTACTATTGAATATAATTATTACGCTTCACATTATGAATATGACTCGGTGTCTTTTACAGCTGAGGGCACTATTCAAACGCAAGATGGCAAAACCATTAATTTCTCCAGCCAGCTTAATCTACAGCGAGAATTATTTGAACAGGTGGCTTTTCAATTCACATCGGTTGAAACAGCTMAAATTGATCCCTTAGTATTAAATTTCAATGGCACTTCAGCTCAATTGCAGCAAACTCGTTTTGAGTTTGATCTGGACGCTGATGGTCAAACTGAACAAATCGCCTTACTGGCTCCCGGCAATGCCTATTTAGCCTTAGACAAAAATAACGATGGCATTATCAATGATGGTTCTGAGCTATTTGGCCCCAGCACTAATAATGGCTTTGCTGAGCTGGCTCAATATGATGAAGATGGCAATAACTTTATTGATGAGGCTGACAGTATTTATAGCCAACTTCGTTTATGGAGCAGTGATGAACATGGCCAACAACAATTGATTGGTCTTGGTCAGCAAGGGGTCGGGGCCATTTATCTCGGCCACCTTAACACCCCATTCGAACTACAAGACAATGATCAGGCCTTGGGCAACTTAGTCAGCTCAAGTATTTATATCAATGAAGATGGCAGCACAGGCTTTATTCAACAAATCGATCTTCTTGCCTAAAGCCTACGCCTAATTAGCCTTGTTCTTTCTCTTCCAACAACTGCCAACGTTCATACGTTGTTTCTAACTCGGCTGTTATTTCAGCCAATTTATCTTGAGTAGCCGTAATTTTATCGGCTGCTTGTTGATAGAAATCAGCCTGATTCATTTTAGTATGCAAAGCAGTTTGCTCAAGTTCTAACTGCTCGATTAATTTAGGTAAGGCAGTAAGATCTAGCTGTTCTTGATAGGTTAATGATGATTTTTTATTAACCTTTTTAACCGCTGGTTTAGCTTTACTATCTTTAGTGGTTGAAGACGCTGCTTGTTTGCGTTTATCTTGTGCACGCTGTTGATGCCAATCATCATAACCACCGACATATTCGCGTACTTCACCATCATCATCAAATACAATGGTGCTGGTCGCCACATTATTCAAGAAAGAACGATCATGGCTCACCAACAATAACGTACCTTGATAACTCATCAATAGCTCTTCTAATAAGTCTAAGGTTTCAGCATCCAAATCATTGGTCGGCTCATCCATTACTAATAAGTTAGCCGGTTGAGTAAATAATTTAGCTAATAATAAACGGTTACGCTCACCACCCGATAAAGACTTAACTGGCGTTCTTGCACGTTCAGGGGTAAACAAGAAATCTTGTAAATAGCCCATTACATGTTTTTCAGCACCATTAATCTCGACATAATCTTTACCTTGGCCGACATTATCAACCACACTGACGTCTTCATCTAATTCACTACGTAATTGATCAAAATAGGCGACTTCCATCTTGGTACCGATTTTAACGCTACCAGTTTCAGCTTCTGAACGACCTAATAAAATAGATAATAAAGTGGTTTTACCACAACCATTAGGGCCAATCAGACCAATTTTGTCACCACGCTGAATGACGGTACTAAAGTCTTTAAACAATACTCGACCATCGTAACTTTGGCCGACATTTTCAGCTTCAATCACCATCTTACCGCTGCGATCTGCATCTTGTAGCTGCATTTTGACATTGCCAAGTACTTCACGACGAGCACCTCGTTCACGGCGTAATTGTTCTAATGCACGCACACGACCTTCATTACGCGTTCGACGTGCTTTCACTCCTTGTCTGATCCACACTTCTTCTTGAGCTAATTTTTTATCGAATAAAGCATTTTGCTGTGATTCTTCTTCTAGCATCGCTTCACGTCGCACTAAGAAATTAGCGTAATCACCGGGGAAACTGACTAATTTGCCACGATCAATCTGAATGATGCGGGTGGCTAATGATTGTAAGAACATACGATCATGGGTAATGAATAATAAAGTACCGCCATAGCCTTTCAAGAATTCTTCTAACCAGGTGATAGATGAAATATCTAAATGGTTAGTCGGCTCATCAAGCAACAATACATCAGGTTCTTTCACCAACGCTTGAGCTAATAAAACACGACGTTTCATTCCACCCGATAAATCTGAAAACTCCATGTCAGCATCTAATGATAAGCGTGAAATTACTGCTTCTACTTTCTGCTCAACAGACCAACCATCTACCGCTTCCAATTTACTCTGTGCTTTTTCTAATGCTAATAGTACTTTGTCAGAACTATCGGTTTCTAGCTGATGGATCACATGATGATATTCGATTAATAACGGTGCAATATCACCCAAACCTTGGGCTACTACATCAAATACACTACCGCTTGTGCCATCAGGTACCTCTTGTTCTAAGCGAGCAATATTCAAGCCTTGGCCGACTATTTCGCCTGAATCTTGAGCAACTTCACCGGCAATGACTTTCATCAAGGTCGATTTACCCGCACCATTACGGCCGACCAAACAAACCCGTTCACCACGGTCTAATTGGAACTCAACCTTATCTAATAAGTTAGGCCCGCCAAAGCTTACTGTTAATTGTTTTAATGTTAATAATGCCATCTGCTATTCCTCGGCCTCTTGCAATGCTTCACTGGCTTCAAACCAATCCATTTCAAGTTGCTCTAATTCTGATTTCAATTCGCCTTGTTCTACTAATAAGGCTTTCAATTTATCTTTTTCACTGTCTGCATACAGACTATTATCAGCTAACTTTTCTTCTACTGAGTCTAATTTAGTCTGTACCGACTCCATTTTTTGTTCGGCTTTTTTAACGACATTACGTAATGGCTGTAGTTTTTTTCTAGCTTCAGCCGCACTACGTCGATCGTCTTTTTTGGTATTAACACTGCTCTGCTCAGCAACAGTCTTAACCACTTTATCTTTATTTAACATCCATTGGCGATAGTCATCTAAATCACCATCAAATACTTTCGCTTGGCCGTCCGATACTAGCCATAACTCATCAGCTACCGTGCGTAATAAATGACGATCATGAGATACCACAATCAAGGCACCTTCAAAATCTTGCAGTGCCATGGTTAAGGCTAAACGCATATCTAAATCAAGGTGATTGGTTGGCTCATCTAATAATAAAACCGCTGGTTTTTGATAGACCAATAAGGCCAATACTAACCGTGCTTTTTCACCCCCTGAAAAAGGCCCAACAGGTGCCAAAGCATCATCACCCTGAAAACCGAAACCACCGACAAAATTACGTAAATCACTTTCAGAGGCGAGTCGATCTAAACGTTGCAAATGTTGCAGTGGACTTTCATCCATGGTCAGCTGCTCTAATTGATGCTGGGCAAAATAAGCAATTTTAATATCTTTGGCTTCTTTGCGCTTGCCTTGCAACGGCGCTAACTCACCGGCAATTAACTTAATCAACGTCGATTTACCGGCACCATTCGGCCCTAATAAACCAATTCTGTCACCGGGTGCGAGTGATAACTTCACCCCTGAGATTAATGCTTGGCCATTATAACCCACAGCCACTTTATCCAAACTTAATAATGGTGTAGTTAAACGTGTCGGTGGGAAAAAGCGAAAATGAAATGGTGAATCAACATGTGCAGGAGCAATCAACTCCATTCGCTCTAAGGCTTTAATTCTACTTTGTGCCTGCTTTGCCTTAGTCGCTTGTGCTTTAAAGCGCGTGACAAAACTGCGAATATGAGCAATTTCACGTTGCTGTTTATTATGAGCTGATTGTTGATGAGCTAAATGTTCAGTACGTGCAAGTTCAAATGCCGAATAATTACCGGTATAGACTTTCATCTTCTGCTGTTCAATATGCACAATTTGCGTCACAACCCGATCAAGAAAATCACGATCATGAGAAATCAACACCAAAGTACCTTGATAACTGCGTAACCATTCTTCTAGCCAATAAACAGCTTCTAAATCTAAATGGTTAGTCGGCTCATCGAGCAATAATAAATCAGACCGGCACATTAACGCCTGAGCCAAATTCAACCTCATTCGCCAACCACCTGAAAATGTAGTCACTGCCAATTCTTCTTGCTCAGCAGAAAATCCAAGACCATGCATTAAACGGCCCGCTCTGCTGCGAGCAGTATAACCATCAATCACTGCTAATTTATCATGTAAATCACTTTGTGCATGACCATCATGTTCGGCTTCAGCCTTAACTAACTGCTGCTGTAAAGACACATACTCAGCATCGCCTTGCAGCACATAATCAATAGCCGGAATATCTACCGCAGGGGTTTCTTGTGCCACATGAGCTATCACCCATGAATCAGGAATCGATACACTGCCGGTATCAGCATGTAATTGCTCCCTGAACAAGGCGAATAGGCTTGATTTACCAGTACCATTAGCCCCAGTCAGGCCGACTTTATGGCCAGGATGAATGGTTAAATTAGCCGATTCAAACAGCAGCCGTGGTCCACGGCGAATAGAGAGTTGATTAAGTTTTATCATGGCGCGCATTGTATCAGCCAGCGACTAATGCCACCGAACTATTAAGCGCTTATGCGTCAGGTAATTGCCAATCAATCGCCTGTTGTTCATGCTGTTGCAGATAGCTATTCGCCTGACTAAAATGCCGACAACCAAAAAAGCCACGATAAGCCGACAAAGGCGAAGGATGAGGGGCTTCTAATACACAGTGTTTAGATCGATCAATCATCGCGCCTTTTTTCTGAGCATAACTGCCCCACAACATAAATACCACATGATCACAGCGCTCATTCACCGTGGCCATGATCTTATCGGTAAACTGCTCCCAACCTTTGCCCTTATGAGCATTGGCCTTTGAATCCTCCACCGTTAATACCGCATTGATTAATAGCACTCCCTGCTTAGCCCAGCTTTCTAAATAACCATGGCTAGCAGGGGCTATATCTAAATCAGTCTGCAACTCTTTATATATATTCACTAAAGAAGGTGGCGTTTTAATACAGGGTAATRCTGAAAAACATAAGCCATGTGCTTGCTTAGGCTGATGATAAGGATCCTGCCCTAAAATCACCACCTTAACCTCATCTAAGGCGCAAGCCTCTAAAGCATGGAACCAATGAGATTCATCTGGGTAAATAGTCTTACCTTGATCTTTCTCAGCCTGCAAAAATACAGTTAATGCCTGCATATAAGGCTGYTTAAACTCCGTTTCAATAGTCTTTTTCCAACTGTCTGCCTGCTCTAAAACCACAATTATTCCTAAATTTATTAACTCAACGTGCAGCTATCATAATTAAAAAACACCCTAAAACTAACTTTAGTTAATAGGCAAAAAACATAAAATACGTTATAAATGGCGTTCATTAATTTAGATTATCGTCAAAAACAGAGCTCCATAATTAAAGTTATTTTTGATATTACAACTTAAAAACCAAACAATAAAATTTCATTTTAAAGGATTTTCTTGAATGTCATATTTTTCCACCACGCCTCATAGCACCACAATAAAATCACCCTCAAGCCTAAAAATAAAAATACTTAGCGTAGCTATTTTATTATCATTAATTAGTGGTCAAGGGCTGGCTGCTACCTATACAGTACTGAACTCAAATGCCAGCGGTATAGGTTCCTTAGATGAAGCCATTATTGCCGCAAATTCCGATCCAAACAGCATTATCGATTTTGGTAATGTCACTACCGTTATCATAGGACCATCCCCGACAGCTCTAGGTCAAAATACAGTTTTCACTTCTAATAACACCGTCAATCTATTTGGCCAATTAACATTTAACGCTGAAGTTGATTTTTTGGGTTCAGGCTCTATCCGCTTTTTTGGCGATAATGGCGATGATGCTAGTAGCAATGGTGATGATGGTAATGATGGCAGCAGCAGTGTAGTGAATGGCACCGCTTTCACCTTGACTAATTATGGCAATATTTACGCCGGTAACGGCGGTAACGGCAGTTCAGCTTATTCCGTTTCAGTAACGAATTCCGATAACGGTGGTAATGGTGGTAATGGCGGCGACGCAGTGAATGGCACCGCTTTCACCTTGACTAATTATGGCAATATTTACGGCAGTTTAGCCGGTGAGGCAGGCGCCGCCTATTCCCTTCCAGGATCGAATTCCGGTAACGGTGGTGAGGGCGGTAATGGTGGTAATATTGTAAGCGGATCTAACTTTATCTTTACCAACTCAGGCACTATTTACGGAGGTAATGGCAATGACGGCGGCCACGCTTATTCCATTTCAGCAACAAATTCCGGTGACGGTGGCAGTGGTGGTAATGGTGGCAATATTGTAAGCGGCTCTAACTTTACCTTTACCAATTCTGCCAATATTAACGGCGGTAACGGCGGTAACGGCGGTCAAGCTTATTCCACTTCAACAACAAATTCCGGTGATGGTGGCAATGGTGGTAATGGAGGGAGTGGTGTAAGCGGCTCTAATTTTACCTTGATCAATTCTGCAAATATTAAGGGTGGTAACGGCAGGAACGGCGGGGCAGCTTATCCCGGTTCATCTTCATCAACAAATTCCGGTAACGGTGGCAATGGTGGTAATGCAGGCATTGCCATTAACTCCACCGGCAATAGCACCATTTATAATGCCGGCTCCATTGTTGCTGGCACAGCAGGTAGTGGTGGCACAGGTTCTGCCAATGGTTCTGCCGGCCAAGCCGCCAACGCCATCTCCTTCTCAGGCAGCAGTAATACCTTAGTATTACAAGCAGGCTCAGTCATTACCGGTGATGTTATCAGTGAGGCTGGTTCAGCTGATACAATTTCATCAGAGGCCTCATCAACTATTACTGGCGATGTATCAGGCTTTTCTACCTTTAAAACATCGGTGGCCAGTGATTCAGTTTATAGTCAATTAAACGTAACGGGCACCTTAACATTAGAAAGTAGCACGACGATTGAGGTGGATGTGACAACTTCTGATTTTTCTTTTACCAGCGCTTTAGATGATGGTTTTAATGATGTCATTAAAGCGGCTACCTTGGTTGCCAATAGCACTGTCTTTACTGTCTCTGATAATTCATTATTATTTGATTTTGGTGCCGAGCTTGACGCTGCAAATAATGCCATTGATTTAACGCTTGAGGCAGCTAGCAGTTCAACATCAGTATTCGCCAGCGCACAAGCACAAGGAAAAAAAGCGGCATTAAGTGCTGCAAAAGTGTTGGATTCGGTGATTTCTGAGGACACATCAGGCTCGTTAGCATCGCATTTTGTAAGCCTAAGCACGGCAAAAGAAGTCGCCGATGCGGTGGAGTCTACTTTACCTAGCGTATCCGGTGAGGTGGCGTCATTAACAAGCCTTGCCAGTACGCCGGTTGTTCAATCAGTCGGTGCGCGTCAAGCAGGGATTGCCTCGGGTGATGCCTATTTAACCGACCGTCATCTTTGGTTTAAACCCTTTGGCAGTTGGACTAAGCAAGATAACCGTCAAGGGGTGACGGGCTACGATATTGATAGTTATGGTCTAGTAGCAGGACTAGATGGTGACCTGAGTTCCACTTGGAATGTGGGTATCGCACTCTCTTATATTACAAGTGATGTAGAAAGCACCTTAAGCTCAGGAAAAAACGCCACTGATATTGATAGTTACTTAGCGACTATTTATGCTTCAAAGCAATTAGATGATCGTACGTTATGGTCACTTCAATCGAGTGTAGGCTTTAATGAGTATGACAGTGCCCGTCGTTTATTTACCGGTGATGTGGCGCGTGCAGATTATGATGGTTGGCAGTTTTTATTAAGCTCGGAGTTAGCYCGTAACTTTGATGTATCAACTAAAACTACGGTCACACCGTATATCAATGCACGTTATAGCTATGTCGATGTCGATGCTTACCGTGAATCGGGCGCAGGGGCATTAAACTTAATCGTTGAAGATGATAGTGCCGATAGCTTGGTATTGTCAGCAGGTGTTAAAAGCCAATATGCTGCATCGGAAAGTTTAACTATTTTAGCTGAATTAGGGGCTGGTTATGATGTGATGGCTGATCGTTCTGATTTAACTGCTGCATTTTCAGGGGGTGGTGCTCGTTTTACTACTCAAGGTATTACACCGGATAAGTGGGTGTATAACGCAGCCATCGGTGCACAATACCTGCTTGAAAATGGCACTAAAATCACAGCACGTTATGATTTTAATGGTCGTGAAGATTATAAAAATGACACCTTAAGTGTCGATGTTCGCTGGTTGTTTTAATTTAATTAGCTATCAACTTAATGGATAAAATTAAGGCACGCTTCGGCGTGCCTTTTTTGTGGTGTTATTTAAGAGTACGAATAGTGCTTGCATCCCCTTCTATTAGAACAAGCAGCTCTTTAATATATATTCACTAAAGATGGCGGCGTTTTAATACCCGGCAATACCGAAAAACATAAGCCATGTGCCTGCTTAGGCTGATGATAAGGATCTTGCCCTAAAATCACCACCTTAACCTCATCTAAGGCACAAGCCTCTAAAGCATGGAACCAATGTGATTCATTAGGGTAAATAGTCTTGCCTTGCTCTTTTTCAGCCTGCAAAAATGCAGTTAATGCCTGCATATAAGGCTGCTTAAACTCCGTTTCAATAGTCTTTTTCCAACTGTCTGCCTGCTCTAAAACCACAATTATTCCTAAATTTATTAACTCAACTTGCAGCTATCATAATTAAAAAACACCCGAAAACTAACTTTAGTTAATAGGCAAAAGGTATTAAATCGTGTTTAATGTCCCAGCAATTGAACATAGTCATTCCCTTTATGGCTTTATTAGGAAAAGGGCATTCATACGGACAAAGGACTTAAATTTGTTTTTTTAGGATAAATCGCTGTGCCAACATCATTTTCAAAACTCACACTTAGTCTGCTTATCAGCAGCGCATTGTTGCCATTAACAAGTCAGGCCGCTGACTTTACGATTGTTAACGGTCAAACAGTCACTACACAACAAAGCTTAACTGCCAATGAGACTGGTGTTGTTGAAACGGGGGGTACCATTGATGTGAGTGGTAGTAGTGGCATTGATGCCAATGGCACTAATACCACTATCACCAATAGCGGCACGATTTCAGTGAATGGTAATTTTGGTGTCCGCTCATCTGGCACTAAGGCCACTATCAGCAATAGCGGTACTATTACAGTGAGTGGTTTTTATAGTATCTTTTCATCTGGCGATGATACCACTATCACCAATAGCGGTACTATTACAGCGGTTAATAATACCGGTATTAATTCAGGTGGTAATCGTACCACTATCACCAATAGCGGTACTATTACAGCGGGTAATAATACCGGTATTAATTCAGGTGGCAATAATGACACTATCAATAATAGCGGCACTATTACAGTGGGTGCTGATAATGGTATTTATTCATTTGGTAATAAAGCCACTATCAATAATAGCGGCACTATTACTGCGGGTAATGATTTTGGTATTTTTTCAAATGGTGCTACTGCCATCATCAATAATAGCGGCACGATTACTGCGGCTAATTATGCTATTAATTCA
>NVVP01000038.1 GCA_002402245.1 Gammaproteobacteria bacterium
TTGTAATTAGCATCTTCCATAATACTTTGAATTTCCATATCATCCATTGTAGGAAAATCATCAAAATCACAGCGTGCAGATACCGCTGCGGATAAAGATAAACTCAGCCATAACACTATATAATTATAAAATAATCGTTGTTTAATCATCGTAATAACAAAATCCATCATCGCAGTCTACTTCCAAGGCTTCACCATCTTCTGCTGGCATCGGTTCAATTCCCACCGCACCAAACTCGAGGCTACCAATCGCACCATCTAAAAAGCTAGCGGCTAAAATTACAGTGTCAATAAGGTCATTCTTAAACATAGTCGTCAATACAAAATCATCGGCGCGTTCTTGATAGTGGTCTAAGCTCTGCGTATTCCAACCATCAGCTAAAATTGCTGAGCGCATTTCTATTTTGCCATCCCAATCTTGGAAAATAGCATCTTCAATACCTGATCCCATACTGCCATCAGCCTGTCTATCCCATTTCCCAGTCCCGCCTCCCTTACTATTACCAACATTAAGTTGGGTTTGAATAACAGGGCTGAAATAATTTTCTCGCTCATAACCAAGGCTGAGAAAATCTTCATTACTTCCGCCAAGAAAATTTAAAACTTCATTTAAAGGGCTGGCAATTATCTCCATTCCATCATCAATGACATCAATAATTTTATAAGCCACACTGGGTGTATCTTGATTATCTAAACTTTCATCTACTAATACCGTGCCGCCATACATGCTATTTCCGCTTTGTACATAAGTCCAAATGGGGCTTGCATCTGCTGTCACTGCATCAATATCACTATTGGTAATAGGCCGTAATATACCTGTGCCTGTACCATAAAAAAACCGGTTTTCCATTGAGGACATCAAATCATCATCATCGCGTGTTGCCACACTTTCCCAGTAAGCAGAGCTTTGTTTACTTGCACCCGGAGTATCACCTTGATCAAACCATACCGTTCTTTCCCATGCTACATAGCGTGAGGCTTGCTGGGTTTGGAATTGTAAATCCATAATCTTGCCAAAGGTCGGTACGATCACTAATAAACCTAAAAAAACATAACTAACCGTAACCACAAACTCAGTCATTGCCTGGCCAGATTGTTTAGCTAAAATACCCCCCTTCATGGTAGATAGACCTCTAACTCATCAATCACTGCATCAATCGCCGCACCTTTAACCTTATCTGCCACTTCGCGTAATGGTGGCTCAATAATTTTATCAACAGGTGAATCTATTTGAGATACCAGATAATCTACCCCTTCATCAATCATTTTATCAGCCACCGCATTGAGTAACCATTCAACCATGGTCACTGCCGAACCACTCATGCCATCAATCATATCTTGCCAATCGACTTCACCCGTAGCAATCAATATAGCTACTGCACTGGGCTCTTTTAATCGTGCATCCCAAAATGGGCTAAATAAACTAGCGGGCTCATCACTTCCATCAGCATTTTTTTGCATCGGATTGGAAAAGTAGGTTTCAGCAGAACTTATCGTCATCATAGGTCGATTATCCATCCATGCTATTTTTTGATAATCCGCAGCAAAATCAGTGCCCTCTGTTCTTGATCGCGTTTGCACATCAAATCGCGTATAAGAAATATCATCCTTATCCCAATCAGTCTCATTACCCGTACTAATATCAAAGGTGGGAGAGTCTGTTGTTTCTACATCATCTAAACTTTTGGCTAACGCAATGGTAAATTCATAGCTAGTACCTGATTCTTGAAATGAATCACCCAATGAATAAAAAGCAGGTGGAGCACCATAACTATCAGTTACATCAATTGGTCTAATACCATACATACCTGGTAATAAAGTAGGGGATGTTTGTCCCCAGCCCAATGCTAAAGCATGGAAAAAGTCAAATGCACCACTATTACGCGGGTCGTCGTCATCGCCACCATACATACCAGGATCTGCCATACCGGGAAAACCCCAATCACTCAGACCATCTTTGGCATATTTCTTATCACTGACCAATTGATGGGTAGCACCTGCCAATGGCAGACCAATAGGAATGGTAATATCAATATCAACCAAATCAAAATCAGTACAACCCAGAAAACAAATTTCAATATTTACAAAAAGGTCAATATCAATCTGAATACCAAATGAAGTCACATCAATTGACGACCAGCCTATACTGGCAAGATCTTGATTGGTATCTAAATCATCATTAGCGATATACGCTGTACCACCATCATTTTTTATCCCCATCCACAGACCTATATTTAACTCAATTCGCATCGTCACAATGCCAAAATCAAGTGTTAAATCAAAGCCAAAATCAATTTGTGGTGGGCCAAAATCCCAATGGCGGTCTTTAGTAAAGGCCTCTCTATTTCGGTTAACAATAGCGGCAAAGCGCTGATAGGCCTCAACAGAACTATCTTCTTCTTCTGGTGTATTTACGTTAGCACCTGTCGCACTACTGGTATTTGAAGATTTACTAATACCAGGAGAATTAGCATTAATCATCGTATCTAAGGTACCCAACTGGTCACCTAAAAACTCGGCAACTAATGCATGTTCATCTGCATTATCTGTATCTGCTGGTACTAAAGAGTTATACACATTATCAGGACTAAAGTTTTCCCCAAAATAAGTCAGTAATACATTCTGAGTAAAAAAGTACCAGCCCACCACAGGAGTAAACATTTCTGGGTTATCAGGGTCAAATTCATGATCATTGACTACTTTTAAATTAATTTCTATTTGCGCTTCCATGGTAGAAAGAGCAAATACTTTTTGGAATAGACCTAAAGCACCATTGACATAAGACGCCACTTTTGGCCACACATCAACCATTTCTTCAGCCGGGACTTTTACTATACTCCCCATTGTTTTCCATGGTATTAACACCACATTGAGAATGGTTTGCATGGTAACGGGTGAAGGTGGAGCAATAGGAATGGTATAAGCAGGAAAGTTAGTAAAACCATTTACTTGTTGATAATGTTTGGCCCACGATAATAGCGCCACCATTTGGCCAATAGAGACTTCATTGGCCACCATGGCACGGTTGGTGTAAGCAATAAAATTCTGGTTCCGTGCAGATAATTTAGCTTGTGAATACACAGCTGCATCAGCCGCATTTTCAAGTTGCACCCGATTTTTAACCAATTGGCCTTGATTATAAAGAATCAATAGCGTCATGATTGCCACAGCCATAAAGAGCAAGCCAAATACCATGGCTTGCCCTTTTTGGGCTTTTTTAAAGACGTTAGTATTCATAAATTAAATATAAATACACCAGTTATTAAACAAATGACTCGGATGATCTAGTTTTCAGTTTGTTCAAAGTCATCTAAAGAATATAGACCTGATGCACCCTGAGTATTAGCTTCTCCCTCTAAGTTAGCATTAGTAGTACCTGTACCACCACCTAATTCTGCTGCCATATTACCGACTTGACCACGAACCGTATCACCAAATATGTTAAACACTGTAATCGCTACAATCGCAATCAATGCCACAATGATGATGTACTCAGTCATACCCTGTCCTAACTGCTTTAAACGTGTTTTCATTGTTATTCCCCTTTGTTTTTAAAGTCACTACGAAATATAAGCCCATTATGGACATTTTTATTCAGATTAAATGTCATTTATGGTGCAATTTTTATTATAAACGATGCAAAAATGATAAAAAGTTTTATTTTTGGTCTATTTACTCACTTCTAATACTATTTACACCATAATACATTATTAAAATTTTAAGCATAATCAGCCCTGCTTTATCTGCCTATGGTAGTATTTTACAGCTGCGYTGCCTATTAACTTTAGTTAGTTTTTGGACGCTTTTATATTTTATTAATGAGATAAAGCTTAAATGAATATTCTTCTGGCCGATGATCATGGTCTTTTTCGCGATAGCATGTCCATTTGGCTGCAGCAATATCCTGACAATATTACTATTTCTTTAGCCTCTGACTGGTCAAGTTTGCAGGGCCAATTACAGCCTACATTAGATTTAATCATGCTCGATTTAGCCATGCCAGGCATGTCAGGTGCATCGAGTATTATGAAATTGCGTAAACAGCTATCCCATGTGCCTGTGCTAGTGGTTTCTGCCAATGAAGATCCGATGACTATTCAGGCTTGTTTAGATGCTGGTGCTGCAGGTTATAWCACCAAAGCAAGTGAAGGTTCTGAGATACTCAATGCTGTCACGACCGTACTTAAAGGTGAGATTTACCGCTGCTCGACATCATCTCAAACTGAAAATACAGCGGCACAACTGCTGTTTAGCAAAAAACAGTTCGAATTATTAACTCATCTTGCAAATGGTCAAAGCAATAAAGTGATTGCGGCTGATATGGGCTTGTCTGAAGGTACTATCAAGCAATATGTTAGTAAGTTATTAACTTTACTTGAAGTAGATAATCGTACTCAAGCCGGTTATAAAGCACGAGATATTCTAGGATTTAATGCTAACTAAGCTATTAATTGTTCAATCTGGCTGCGTAATATTTGGCTATTAACTGGCTTAAGTAATAAACGACAATCCGCCTGTCGAACCGTTGTTTCGATAACTTCAGATGTATCACCGGTAATAATAATAGTAGGAATCGTCTGTTTAAAATGTTCTCGCACACTCAGCACTGCATCCGTACCGACTTTATTTTCACGTAAACGATAATCAGAAATAATGATATCAGGCGCAGGATAATTATCCTGCTGTAATACGCTCATCAACTCTGGTTCTGAGCTGGCTAATAAAACTTCACAACCCCAGGCTCTTAATAATGTTCTAATCGCATCTCGTACTGCTTCTTCATCATCAATAACAATTAAAAACAAGCCAGCTAAGTCTATATTATCAACCAATATTGGTGCTATTGACTCTGGCTGTTGGCTGAGTAGTTCACTAGGCATTGTTAAGGAAAATTCACTGCCCTTACCGAGGTCACTGTTTACTTCAATAGTCATATCTAATAATGTCGCTAGACGCTTAACAATAGCTAGACCTAAGCCTAGACCTTTTGAACGATCACGTTCTGGATTATTAAGCTGATAGAACTCTGAAAATATATTATCTAATTCTGATACAGCAATACCTCGGCCACTATCTTTGATAGTAATAGTTACTTTATCTTCTTGCGTAGTCATTATTATCTGAATAGTACAGCCTTGATTATGCTTAATGGCATTTGATAATAGATTTCTTAACATGCGGCTCAATAAAATAGGATCAGTTTTAACCTGAGTGTCATCTAAGCTTAGCTCAACCGTAATATCCTTTTGTTGTGCTAATGATTCAAAATCACCATAGACTGATTCAATGACATGTTTTAGTGAGAAAAGCTGATTGTTAATAGCTACTTCGCCAGAATCAAGTCGTGAAATATCCATTAAGGAATTCAGCAGTTCACTCAATGCTTGGCTAGAAGCACTGGCTTTATTCACTAAAGCAATATGTTCATCTTCAGCTAGCTGGACTTGTAATGCACCGAGGTATAAATCAAGCGCATGTAGTGGTTGGCGTAAGTCATGACTAGTGGCCGCTAAAAAACGAGATTTATCAATATTGGCCTGCTCGGCTAATTCTTTTTGAACCTTTAAGTCATCTAATAAATCACTGTTTTCAAATCGCAGACGAATAGAGCTAAGAATATTTCGATTCACCATCACCGAAAAGCTCAGCATTGATAATAAAAAAAGAACTAGTAATATGCCCGTTAACACTAAATCAGTTTCTTGTTGTTGTAATAAATACACTGCAAAAGGCAATATAATCGGCGTGCTAAAAGAAAAACTACAAGGAAGATAAGTGGATGAAGGTACAACACTACCGGCAGACATACCTATAAAAATAAGGCTTAATAATAAAATATCATTATGCAGACTGGGCACTAAAATAAACAGTAAAACCATACCCCAAAGTATGCCAGATAGTAAAGCGGCCACACTATAAATGTTCAGCCAAAATTGCGGGCTTCTACTTGCTCTATTTTGTTTAAAAGCAAAGATAAGCTTAACTCTTGCCGCAGTTAACAGCAGTACTAAACCCGCCCACAAAAAGACTAATAATTGGTTGGTATCATTTTGAAATCGCCAAACGATCAAGCCGGTCAACATAATGGTAACAATCAATAATAATGGCGACTGATTATATAAATGAGTTGCTTGTTCCTGCTTAACTTTATTATTAATTGTCATTTTTATTGGTCCATATATGCAAAAAGGGCATTCTAAAAATTAGAATGCCCTTTTTAATTACATCTTAAATTTAACGCTTATTTTGGTTTTGAACGTGCTGCACTTTTACGTTCATGCTCAAGTAAGAAACGTTTACGAACACGTAATGATTTAGGCGTTACTTCTAACAACTCATCGTCACCGATAAATTCAAGGGCTTGTTCCAAGCTCATGCGAATTGGTGGTGTTAGGTTAATCGCTTCATCAGTACCTGATGCACGAACGTTGGTTAATTGCTTACCTTTTAATGGGTTAACCACTAAGTCATTATCACGTGAGTGAATACCAATAACCATGCCTTCATAAACTGCATCATTATGGCCAATAAACATACGACCACGATCTTGTAAGTTGAAGATAGAGAATGCCACGGCTTTACCCATACCATTTGCAATCATTACACCATTGCTACGCTCACCAAACTTACCTGGTTTAACAGGAGCATAGTGATCAAATACACTAAAGATTAAGCCAGTACCTTGAGTTGCAGTTAAGAACTCAGTACGGAAGCCAATTAATCCACGAGAAGGAATAATAAAGTCTAAACGTACGCGACCTTTACCATCTGGAACCATGTCACTCAGTTGAGCACCACGTTCGCCTAATTTTTCCATAATTGAACCTTGATGCTCAGCTTCAACATCAGCGGTAACCGCTTCATAAGGCTCTTCTTTTACACCATCAACTTCACGAATGATTACTTCTGGGCGAGAAACACCCATTTCAAAACCTTCACGGCGCATGTTTTCAATCAATACTGATAAATGCAACTCACCACGACCTGATACTCTAAATTTATCAGGGTCTGTAGGTATTTGTTCAACCTTCAATGCTACATTATGAATCAGCTCACGATCTAAACGTTCTTTGATCTGACGCGTAGTTACAAATTTACCTTCTTGGCCTGCCATAGGTGAATTGTTAACTTGGAACGTCATCGTCACTGTAGGCTCATCAACCGATAACGGTGGTAGCGCTTCAACCTCTGTTGGATCACATAAAGTATCAGAAATATTAAGAGGGTCTAGACCGGTAAAGGCAATAATATCACCCGCTTCGGCCGTCGCAACTTCTTCACGTTCCAAGCCCATAAAGCCCATAACAGTCAAAACACGACCATTACGTGTTTTGCCTTCTGTATCAATAACGGTAACTGGTGTGTTTGTTTTGATTTTACCGCGTTCAATACGACCCACGCCGATAACACCCACATAGCTGTTGTAATCAAGTGATGAAACTTGCATGCGGAAAGGACCTTCTGTATCCACATCTGGTGCAGCTACTTTATCGACGATCATTTGGAATAATGGCGTCATATCACCTTCACGCACATCTTCTTCTAAACCAGCAAAACCATTCAAACCTGATGCATAAATAACTTCAAAGTCTAATTGCTCATCAGTTGCATCAAGGTTAGCGAATAAATCAAATGTTTGATCTAATACCCAGCCTGGGCGTGCACTTGGCTTATCAATTTTGTTAATAACAACGATAGGTTTTAGACCTAAGGCCAATGCTTTTTGTGTTACAAAACGTGTTTGTGGCATTGGGCCTTCAGATGAATCGACCAATAACAATACAGAATCAACCATTGATAGAACACGCTCAACCTCACCACCAAAATCGGCATGGCCTGGTGTATCTACGATATTGATGTGGTAGTCATTCCATTTTACCGCTGTATTTTTAGAAAGAATGGTAATACCACGCTCTCTTTCTAGATCATTTGAATCCATTACACGTTCTTGTAACTCTTCATGCTCACTAAACGTTCCAGACTGGCGTAATAGTTCATCAACTAAGGTTGTTTTACCATGATCGACATGAGCGATAATGGCTATATTGCGTAATTTTCTAGTAGTTATTGTCATTTTTTATAAATTCTATAAAGTGAAAGTCGGTCGCATACTTAAAGGTATATGCAAAATTATTTTTTTAATTCATCTGTTAAGTGCGGTTTAATACAGTCTAATAGTTGCTGTTGTAAGCGAAGATTGCCCACCACTACATTACCGCTAYTAATGTAATTATCTTCACCGATGAAGTCACTAATGACGCCACCTGCTTCTTCAATTATTAAGGCACCTGCGGCAAGATCCCATTTTTCTAGACCAATTTCCCAGTAGCCATCTAAACGGCCTGCGGCTACATAGGCTAAGTCTAATGCGGCTGATCCGGTTCTACGAATATCGGCTACTTGTGGAAAAACAGCACTAAACATATCCGTATAAGCAGATAAGTGTTGAGGTTTTTTGAATGGGAAAGCAGTCGCTAATAAACCACCGGCTAATTCTTTACGTTTAGTCACTCGAAGACGCTGAGAATTTAACTTAGCACCATCACCACGACTTGCAGTAAACAATTCATCACGCAATGGATCATAAATAACCCCATGCTCAATGCGACCACGCACCATAATAGCAATGGATACACAGTAATGAGGGAATCCATGTAAAAAGTTTTTGGTACCATCAAGGGGGTCAATGATCCACACTGTTTCATTGTCACCTTGTTCACCGGATTCTTCTGCAAGAATAGCGTGTTCAGGGTAGGCCTTATGAATAGCCTTGATAATTTCTTGTTCAGCTAAACGATCAACATCGGTTACAAAGTCATTTCGACCTTTAGTAGTTATTTCCAAATGTTCAACGTGTTGCAGTGAACGTACAATCAGGTCGCCCGCATTGCGCGCTGCCCGAATAGCGATATTCAGCATAGGATGCATAGATTAAATTTTTCCAGAGCAATAGTACAAAGTGTATGTGGCCATTAAAACCACCACACTATTAATAAGAGGCGTAATTATAACAATAAAATGCAAGTGGTGCGCTGAGTATCTTCATCATCCGTTGGACAGGCCCATAAAATCCTGCTAGCCTCACGCTATATATTGCTTTACGGCAATGTAGTGTCGTTATAAATAATCTTTGATAATTACGGAGAAACAAATGAAATCTTTAACTAAATTGGGTGCAGTCATCCTTCCTTTAGTATTACTAACAGCATGTGCAAACACTGCTGAAATGGATGCATTAAAAGCATCTGTAGAAGCAGCTCAATCATCTGCTGCATCAGCATTATCTACTGCTCGTAACGCTCAAAGCTCTGCTGATACAGCAGTTCGTACAGCAAACGATGCTGAAGCTACAGCGCTTAAAGCTCAAAACAGCGCTGATGCTGCACAAAGTTCAGTTGATGAATGTTGCGCAAAAATCGATCGTATGTTTGAAAAAGCAATGAGCAAATAAGTACTACCGCTCATCGTTTAAAAACCGGGACTTGTTCCCGGTTTTTTTATGCCTAAAATCTAGGTCTTATCGTGTTCAGTTTTTATAGCGAGTCACTAGTTAATAGTGCCGCCCATGCAGATAAACCTGTCAGCTCATTAATTTTAACTACCAGTTGTTCTGATTCTATCTGGCTATCAAATGGTCCAAGTAACATCTCAGTATCAGCGCCATCTTGTAGCGGCCAAAAGGAGTCCTGAAGTTTTAACGAATCTGTCACCGCTAACAGTTTATGCTTCACTTCTGTCGTTAGACCTGTATGAACAAACCATACCTCTTCAACCACATCATTCGATAATTCTTCAATACTTCGAACTACGCCATTATGTTCTCTAACTAATGTTTCTGCCGCAGGCCAGTCATCATCGGATAATATCTTATCTTGTGCTTTCAAAATAGCCGACACCATCGGTGTCATATTATTACCTTTTCGCTCATCCATATCATCTTGAATAGCATGTGCTTCTATATATAAGGTGCCATTATCTAGCGCAGCCTTATAAGGCTGATAGACAATTTCAACCGTAGTATTCACATCAACAAGACCAAATAAGTGCTCAATATCTTCTGGGAATAAACGAATACAACCATGACTCACTCGCATACCCACACCAAATGGACGATTAGTGCCATGCAATAAATAACCGGGCATTGATAAGCGCATCGCATATGCACCCAATGGGTTATCTGGCCCAGCGGGTACCACTTTAGGCAATGGGTCACCCTTTTCTAAATGTTCAGCCAAAATTGACGCTGGCGGAGTCCAGGTAGGATCTTTCTTTTTTTGAATGATTTTTGCCTTGCCTAATGGTGTCGTCCAACCTTCTCGCCCTACTCCAATTGGATGAGTAATGACTTGTTGGCGCTTACCTTTTTCTTTTTTAGGATAATAATACAAGCGCATTTCAGCCAGATTAATCACAATACCTTTATGAGGTGCATCCGGTAATATAAATCTATTCGGCACTAATACGCGTTGATTATCACCCGGCAACCAAGGATCCAAATGTTTATTAGCAGTAACAATTTCCTCGTAACCAATATCAAATTGACGAGCAATATCTAATAAGGTGTCTTCTTCATGGCTATAAACAATCAGGTTATGGCCCACAATCCGCGTAGAATCATCAGCCAAATTAAAGGTTGTTGCAAAAGTAGCACTGACAGACAATGTAAAAACTAAACTGACTAGCAATTTGAACATATAATTTCTCAATCAATTGGATTATTATTTGTATTGTACATGGATTCATTTCTTCTACATTGATACAATCGATACAACTTAATTTATTGCGACGTAACTTCAATTTATGAAAAAACATTATTTACCCGTTATTGCTCTATTACTCTCTACTACAGCCTGCTCTTTTTTCTCATCTAAAGAGGAAGTTAAAGCCAATGATAGCTGGACTGTTGAACGCGTTTATTCTGAAGCAAAAGCAGAGTTAAATGCTGAAAACTATCATGTTGCACTGCAGCTCTACGAGCAACTTGAGGCGCGCTTCCCTTTTGGTGAGTATGCCCAGCAGGCATTGCTAGAGTCTGCTTATGCCTATTATAAATCAGATGAACCTGAAACAGCTATAGCAACACTTGACCGTTTTATACGGGTTTATCCATTAAATAAAAATATGGATTATGCCTTTTACCTACGAGGTTTAACCAACTTCACTCGTGATATAGGCCTATTTGAAAAATATATTCCACGTGATGAATCACAGCGTGATCCAGGTTCGGCTCGTTTTGCACTTAAAGACTTTGGTACTTTAGTAAACCGCTACCCAACAAGTCTATACAGTGAAGATGCAGCACAACGCATTGTCTATTTACGTAACCGTTTAGCACAACATGAAATCAATGTTGCACATTATTATATGCGCCGAGGCGCTTATGTTGCCGCCGCTAATCGTGGTAAATATGTGGTTGAAAACTACGCGCGTACACCTGCAATGCCAGCGGCGTTATTAATGATGGCCAAGGCTTATAAAGTACTTGAGTTACAACAGTTATCAGATGATGCTCTGCGCGTACTAGAATTAAACTACCCAGGTTATGATGGCGTAGCGACTGTTCGACAAACAAGCCTCGATAAATAGCGGTGAGTTATCAGGCTAAACGTTCAATGCTTTTAGCCTGATAACTAAAGCCGTAACCTAAACTGCGGCTTCACCCCGTTCACCGGTACGAATACGAATAACTTGTTCAACCGGTGATACAAATATTTTGCCATCGCCAATTCGTCCGGTATGAGCAGCTTTGATAATCTCATCAACACAACTATTCACTTGCTCATCGGCAATCACAATTTCTAATTTCACTTTAGGTAAAAAATCAACAACATACTCTGCACCACGGTAGAGTTCGGTATGTCCTTTTTGGCGGCCAAAGCCTTTTACTTCAGACACCGTGAGCCCCATAATTCCAATTTCAGATAAAGCTTCACGTACAGCATCTAATTTAAAAGGTTTTATTATTGCTTCAATCTTTTTCATTGTTATTCCCAATCTATTATTGAATTTAACTGACCATTTTATTCATCTTGAAATGCTTTAACTTCATAGCCCGATGTTATCGGGTAACGTCGGTCTCTACCAAATGCACGACTGGTTATTCTAATTCCAGGTGGCGATTGACGTCGTTTATATTCACTACGATCCACCATTTTTATGATTCTTGCAACTATCTCAGCATCAGCACCGGCAGAAACTAAGTCTTCAAAACACCAATCATCACCAATATAACGCTCAAGCAAGGCATCTAAGACCTCATAAGGCGGCAAACTATCTTGATCAACTTGGTCTGCTGCTAATTCAGCTGAAGGAGGTCGAGTAATAATGCGTGAAGGAATAACGTGGGATAGACTATTTCGGTATTCACTTAATTGATAAACTAAGGTTTTATATACATCTTTAAGCGGAGAGAATCCTCCCGCCATATCGCCATACAGTGTTGAATAGCCTACAGCCATCTCACTTTTATTGCCTGTAGATAATACCATCGCACCTTTTTTATTCGAAATAGCCATTAAAATAACCCCTCGAATTCTTGCTTGAATATTTTCTTCTGTGGTATCTACTTTTGTACCTGCAAACTGCTCAGATAAGGTCGATAAAAACTGTTCAAACAAATCATCTATCGCGATAACTTGATGTTCAACACCTAAAATAGAGGCCATTTCATCAGCATCATCTAAGCTCATTTGTGCGGTATAGCGTGATGGCATCATCACCGTACTGACACGTTCAGGGCCGATAGCATCTACTGCTAATGCCAGTGTGAGAGCTGAATCGATACCGCCAGATAAACCAATCACTACAGATGAAAAGTTATTTTTCTCAATATAATCATGTAAACCACAGACTAAACCTTGGTAAACCATGGCTAACTCGCTTTCTTTAGCGGTGATACCGCCAATCAAAGATAAGCCTTGCTTGTCCGTTTTTGAAATCATTAAGGGATATAAGCTACTTTGCCATGCGGGTGCTAAAGCCACTTTATCGCCTTGGGCTGATAAAGCGAATGAACAGCCATCAAAAATAAGCTCATCTTGTCCGCCTACTTGATTAACATAAACGATGGGTAATCCTGTCTCAAGTACACGTTGTTTGACTTCTGTTTCTCGTAACTGCCATTTCCCCTGCCTAAAAGGAGAGGCATTTAAGTTCAAGATAATCTCAGCACCAGCATCTAAGGCTTGTGATGCTGGTCCTGCAAACCAAATATCTTCACAGATAGTCAGTCCAAAACGAATACCTTTATACTCGACCACACAGGCTTCTTTGCCTTCCACAAAATAGCGTTTTTCATCAAACACACTATAGTTGGGCAGGTGTTGTTTTAAGTACAGGCCTAAACATTCGCCATCTGCAATAAATGAAGCGGCATTATAAAGTTCTTCGCGCGCTATTCCACTAGTGTGACCCACTACTATCGCAATACCTTGGATTTTATTTTTTAACTGATTTAAGCCTTTTTCAACTCGTTTAATCAAACCTGGTCTAAGTAATAAGTCTTCAGGTGGATATCCCGTTAATGTCAGCTCTGGAAATACAATTAAATCCGCATTCAACTCATCTCTTGCACGTTCTGCCGCTGAAATCACTAATTTAACATTGGCGGCAACGTCACCCACAATGGGGTTAATTTGCCCCATAACCAGACAAACATCATCATTCATCAATCAGGCACTCATTACTTCAAGCATTCGGTCACCCATTTCTGCTGGCGATAATGCAATGTGAACACCTGCAGCTGATAAGGCGTTTAATTTGGCTTCAGCCGTACCTTGCCCACCACTTATAATAGCGCCTGCATGGCCCATTCGTTTACCTTCTGGTGCGGTTAATCCTGCAATATAAGCCACCACAGGTTTAGAAACATGGTCACGAATATAATCCGCCGCCTCTTCTTCTGCCTGGCCGCCAATTTCACCCACCATCACAATTCCTTGTGTTTGAGGATCGGCTTCGAACATAGCCAAGCAATCAATAAAGCTCATACCGTGAATAGGATCGCCACCAATACCAACACAGGTACTTTGACCTAAGCCATTTTGCGTTGTTTGATGTACTGCTTCATAGGTTAATGTGCCTGAACGAGACACAATACCAATTTTTCCTGGTAAGTGAATTGAGCCAGGCATAATACCAATTTTACATTCTCCCGGCGTAATCAAACCCGGACAGTTGGGTCCAATCAAATAGGCATCAGACTGCTTTAAGGCATATTTCACTCGTAGCATATCTTGAACAGGAATGCCTTCGGTAATACAGGCAATCACTTTAATACCTGCATCGGCTGCTTCTAAAATCGCATCTGCAGCAAAGGCCGCGGGTACATAAATCATAGAGGCATCTGCACCAGTTTCTTTTACAGCCTCATCAACCGTATTAAATACAGGACGGTCCAGATGCACTTGACCACCCTTTCCAGGTGTTACACCACCGACTAGTTGGGTACCATATTCAATTGCTTGTTCCGAATGAAAGGTTCCTTGTTTACCGGTAAAACCTTGGCAAATAACTTTGGTATCTTTATTAATTAAGATGCTCATGCTGCTGTCTCCTTAGCACTTGCCACGGCTAATTTAGCTGCCGTAGTCAAATCTTGTGCCACGCGTAAATCCATGCTACTGTTTTGTAGTAGTTCTCGGCCAAGCTCTGCATTGGTGCCTTCTAATCTGACAATAACAGGTAGAGATAGCCCCACATCTTTTGCTGCTTGGATAATACCTTCTGCAATAAGATCACAGCGTACAATGCCGCCAAATATATTAACTAAAATTGATTTTACTTTTTTATCAGACATTATTAATTTAAATGCTTCAGCAACACGATCAGCGGTTGTACCACCACCTACATCGAGAAAGTTAGCTGGCTCACCACCTTCTTTTTTAATTAAATCCATCGTCGCCATCGCTAAACCCGCCCCATTAACCATGCAAGCTACTTCGCCATCTAATGAAATATAATTAAGGCCAAATTGCTGTGCAACCACTTCAGCTTCATCTTCTTGGGTCGCATCAAATAATGACGCTAATTCCGCATGGCGAAATAAGGCGTTATCATCCAAATTAAGCTTGGCATCAACGGCTAATAACTCATCATCACCCGTTACCACTAGTGGGTTGATCTCCACTAAGTCAGCATCATTTTCTGTGAACAGGGAATATAATCCCTGCATTACTGTTTGTAATTGTTTAAAACTATTGCCCGTCAAGCCTAGAAAAAACCCTGCTTGGCGACATTGAAAAGATTGTAATCCCACTACCGGATCAACAAAAATATTTAAAATAGCTTCAGGCGTTTCTTCCGCCACCGCTTCAATATCCATCCCACCTTGTGGTGATATCATAAACACAATACGTTGAGAAGCTCGGTCAATTAATACCGCAATATAAAGCTCTCGTTGAATATCTGATGGCTGCTCGACTAATACTTGATGGATTGGCAAACCTTCAGCGGTTGTTTGCTTGGTCACTAATCTTTGTCCTAACATCGCGTAGGCGGCATCTTCAACGGCATCTAAGGAATCTACCACTTTCACCCCACCGACTTTTCCTCGTCCGCCAGTATGAACTTGAGCCTTTACAACCCAACGCTCACCACCCAATTGCTCAGCGGCTTGGCGGGCTTGAGAGCCACTAGTGACGGCCTGACCTTGAGGCGTTGCAATGCCATACTGTGCAAATAGTTGTTTTGACTGAAACTCATGCAAATTCATTATAGTGTGCCTTGATTAAACTTTTTATTAGCAATAATTATTGCCTTAACCCCTCATTATACCAAACTAAATTAACAATGATGACTTAACCGTTATTCCACTTTGATGATGTGCCTTTTAAGCGATACGGTATATAATTTATCAATCTAAATTGCCTGAGATATACCATGACTCCGCTTTATCCTGAGATTGAACCTTATGCTATACACCACTTTGATATGGAAGTACTTAGTAACGGTTTAAGCCACCAAGTCTATGTTGAGGAATGCGGGAATCCACACGGTCTTCCAGTGGTATTTTTGCATGGTGGTCCTGGTGCAGGTTGTCGGCCTTCTCATCGTCGTTATTTCGACCCAGAACGATACCGTATTATTTTGTTTGATCAACGTGGCTGTGGTCGCTCAACACCGTTGGGAGAATTAGAAAATAACTCGACTGAATACCTTATTGCCGATATGGAAGCTATTCGGCTTAAATTAAATATTAATAATTGGGTTATTTTTGGTGGTTCTTGGGGGGCAACCTTAGCCTTATGTTATGCACAACAGCATCCAGAATATGTGTCATCAATGATCTTACGTGGTGTATTTCTAGGCCGGCAGCAAGATATTGATTGGGTTTATGCTGAGGGAGGCGCATCTAAACTTTTCCCCGAAGCGTGGCATAACCTAGTTAAAAACCTAGATAAAGCACAGCAACAACAGCCCATCACTGCCTACCATTCCTTGTTAACTCAGCCAGATACAGAAAAACAAATGGTTGCGGCAAAAACACTAGATGCCTGGGAATGCACTATCGTGACCTTACGCGACCATGAATATCAACACGATGAAACCAAAGAGTCAGGTCCATTAGCTCATGCTCGAGTGCAACTTCATTTTGCCGTTAATCAATGTTTTATTGCCGATAATCCAATACTAAAATCCATTGATTCGATTAGACATATCCCCACCACCATTGTGCATGGTCGTTATGATATTGTCTGCCCTATGCAGCAGTCATGGCAGTTGCATCAGCAATGGCCGGAAGCCACGCTTAATGTAATTGCGCTATCAGGCCATGCCGCTGGTGAGCCCGCTATTATTGATGCCCTTATAGCTGCAACTGACAGCATAGCGAGTAAGCTTACAGTTCTAAATTCTAAATTATCTAAATGATTGCCTTATTACAGCGTGTAACTCAGGCTTCAGTCAGCGTAGACTCAAAGAAAATAGCGACTATTGAGCAAGGACTGTTAGTCTTTATTGGTGTAGAACGCCATGATGAAGAGCAACATGCCGACAAATTACTCCAGCGAATTTTATCTTATCGACTTTTTGGTGACCAAAACGATAAAATGAATTTATCACTCAATGATATTGATGGTGAGCTATTATTAGTACCTCAATTTACCTTAGCGGCTAATACTCAGAAAGGTTTGCGGCCTAGTTTCACCCCTGCTGCCACACCTGAGCAAGGTAAGCTATTATTTGATCACCTCGTCGCTCAGGCAAATAAAAGTGAATTGACTATTCAAACAGGTCAATTTGGCGCTGATATGCAAGTATCATTGACCAATGATGGCCCTGTTACTTTTTGGCTACAAGTCCCTCSTANTNCAKCNNTYAASNTTNAACKMYKAMNAACTTTTTTATTGGCTTCGTTCTTATTGTCGTAGGTATAGCGGCGTTAATGCTCATTCCTTCCAAGCAACAGGCCGCCCCAATGCCATGGGATGTAAACATTATGGAAGATGGTAATAGACAAGTCTTTGGCATTCATATTGGCACTACTAATTACCGTGAAGCACAATTAATCTTACGCCAATATGGTAAAACAGCCATCTTCACTGAAGATAATAAAGAACCCTCAGTCGAAGCTTATTTTAATAGTATTAATTTAGGTGGTTTATCAGGTAAGTTAGTACTAAACCTAAGTGTAGATGAACAACAAATAAATGAGTTGCTAGCAGATTCTTTAGATGCGAGAGTTCAACCTAGTGGCGCGCATCTTTACACCTTAAATAGTAGTGAAAAACTGATTAATTCCACTGTATCAGGCTTAACGTATATCCCTTCTATTAAGTTAGATGCAGATAAAATTCGCTACCGCTTTGGCGAACCATCATCTATAACAAATGATGAGGAAAATCCAAGCACTGAGATCTGGAATTATATTGATTTAGGCCTAATTATTCGTCTAACGCCAAAAGAAAAAACAATTCTACAATATAGTGAAAAGTAAGATATTTATTCTCTTTCTTCAATAAAAGAAGCAAAGWCATCAAAAGACAAGGGCTTACTAAAATAATAGCCTTGAACTCGCTCACAGCCTTTTTCTTGTAACAAGGCAAGTTGCTCGGCAGTTTCAACGCCTTCTGCTACCACGCTTAATTTTAAGTGGCGAGACATGGCAAGAATAGCATCGACAATGGCTGCATCATCCTCATCACTATCAATGTCTTGGATAAACGTACGATCAATTTTCAATACATTAAGTGGAAAACGCTTTAAATAGGATAAAGAAGAATAGCCGGTGCCAAAGTCATCAATGGCTAAGGTGATGCCCAAATCATTAAATTGATTGAGTGTTTTTACTGCTAATTCAGTATCATCCATTAAAATGGTTTCAGTGATTTCTAACTCTAAATTACGCGTAGACATGCCTAGGCGTTGCAACTCTTCACGAACAAATGAGACTAAATCTCCGCCCTGAAATTGACGACCTGATAAATTAACCGCTATCTGAAAGTTAGGATCTAATTTATCCGCTAAGGCCATATAAGCTTGCATTGCTTGGGTGATAACAAAACGACCTACCTCTGAAATCAAGCCAATTTCCTCTAAAATAGGAATAAACTCTACCGGAGATGTATTAGGCCATTCAGCACTCTTCCAACGCAATAATGCTTCGGCAGCCACTACCTTGCCCGTTTTAACATCAATTTGAGGCTGAAAGTTCAAAGAAAACTCATTATTTTCTAATCCTCGCCTTAAGCCTGTTTCTAAAGCCAAGCGGTTAGCAGCCTGAGCATTCATATCACTAGAATAAAATTGAAAATTATTCCTACCATTCTTTTTCGCATAGTACATTGCAGCATCGGCATTGCGAACTAATAAATCAACATCACGACCATCCGCAGGATATAAACTAATACCTATACTAGGACTGACATTTACCTCTGTATTTTCTAACATATAGCTTTCTGCAATCGAGCTCAGTACCTTGTCTGCTACTTTAGCAACATGCTTAGCCGAGCTTACTCCTTCCAATATGATGGTAAATTCATCACCGCCCAAGCGTGCAACAGTATCTTCTTCCCGGATACATTTAGTCAGACGCCTTGCTACTTCACAAAGCAATATATCTCCTGCCTTATGTCCTAAGGAATCATTAATATTTTTAAAATGGTCTAAATCTAAGAAGAAAACGGCTAATTGAGAGCCATTCCGGGCCGATTTATGAATCGCATGTTCTAGACGGTCATTAAAAACACTTCGATTAGGTAAGCCAGTTAAAGAATCGATACTAGCTAAGCGCCTTAGCTTTTCATCCTGCTCTCGCTGCACGGTGACATCTTCAAACAGCCAAATAGAGCCTTCATGTGGGTTTTCTGGGGAAATAGCCTTGCCCGATAGGGCACACCAAAATGTATCTCCATTTTTCTTAACTAATTCAATTTCACTTTCAAAGCTTTCGCCTTGTTCTAACGTTGGATAAATTTGCTCGCCTACTTGTTTAAATACATCCGAATTTAAATACAAGCGGTCCATAGATGAGCCTTCAATATCTTCCCGGTCGTAATCAAAAAGCAGTTCAAATTTATGGTTTACCCGTATTAATTTCCGCTCTTGAATAAAAGCAATACCCACCATGGCATTTTCTAATATGATATCTAGTTCAGAGCTGGCTATTTTTAAATTTTCCTCTGTTTTTTTCCATTCAGTAATATCAGAAATAACACATACCCATAATTCATTATTAGCATGTGAAATTTTATTCAGCGATAACCACATGGAAAAAGTATTACCGTGATAATTTAGCCCTTCAAACTCTCGGCTTTCAAACAAACTGTCTTGTAATTCATTAACTGATTTAAAGTCTCGATTACCTTGAAAGAACGTATTGATATTTAAGCCAATTAAGGTACGACTATCAGCCCCTAAAATACGCTCTGCCGCAGGATTAGTTAACGCAATGATTCCAGAAGGAGATAGCGTTAGAATAGCTTCAGGTACGCTATTTAAAATAGCACTAATATATTGCTCTCGGCCTTGAACTGCATTTTTTGCTTCATCTAAATCACTAATTAGTTTCTGTGTATTTTCAGCAAAAATATTAAAGTCTGTTGCTAAAACGGTAAATTCACTTTTACCTGAAGTTACTTTAAGTCGTGAGTCAAAAGCACCTTTTGATAATGCATTCATGGCACTACGTAACTCTGCAAGCGGTGTATTGATTCGTCGAGCAATAGAGGTGACAAAAATAATCATACCTAATGTAATAAAACCACTTAATACAATAATAGTCGCCAACGCCCGATCAGATACTAATTTTGACTGATTAATTACTGTTAAACTTTGTTTTCTAACCAGTGAAGATAGTTCATCTAACTTAACTGTCATCTCCTTAATGATAGTCACCGAGTCTTGTTGGCTAATATCTAATAGACGCGTTAACTCTAACTTCTGCAATCTCAAATTATAAATAGAGTTTTCACTACCAATAATGAGCTGCATCAGTATATGTACACCTTTCTCCAATTCATCCATTAACACTAATAAATCAGCATTATTGTTCAGCTTTATTTTTAACTGATTAATATCCGCATGCAATATTCGTTCATATTGCTTAATATCATTCTCTCGCAAACTCAGTAGTTCATCGGCGTTMTYTGASTKMAACATTTTTTCAGTTAAATAACTAATATAAAGTACATTCATTCTCACCGACTGACTCAATCTCTGAATGGATTCTTGCTCTACTTTAAAGTCATCAACAGTTGCTAGTTCTGTTTGGCGACGAGCGCGTTCAAGCTTACTGCGCTGTAAATTTATCTTGCCTGATATGGCTTCAACTTGATTTTGAGTTTTTATTTTAAGAGATGAAATAAAGGCAGCTTGCTGATTGAGTTCAGCATCTAAAATATGCTGTTTGCCGATTAAAAATAATAACTGACTATCTACTTCAAGGAATGATTGATAGCGTTGTTGTAAAGAGTCAACCATCTCACTATCTTGTTTATTACGTACTGATGATGCTACTTTCTCCCAATGCAAAGAAAATTCATCTTCTAAGACTTTCCTAGGAGTAAGACCAAGTACTTCGTCCAAACTATGAGATGCAATTACTTGTTTTTGTCGGGTAATAAATGAAAATGCGACTGTGCTTATTTTCTTACTGGCATTCTCAATAGGTAATACTTTATCAGTCAGGTTCACCTGATTTTTAGAATAAAGACTATCGGTATAAATCGCGACGGATGCAATCACGATGATCGCCAAGATTGTGGCAAAAGACCACAATTGAAGAAGGTTTTTTATGCTCCAATGCTTAAACATAAAGACTACCCTTCATCGCGAATAATCTGTTCACAACCATCATTCATCATTGGCCAATGAAATGCTGAAACATTAGCATCACTTAAACATGTCAGCCATAATTTATGGATCGCCTGATGCTCCTGCTCATCGTAGTAAATTAGAAAATCTACGCCAATATCAATATTCCGCAACGACTCCAAACCATCAATAATGCTTTCTTTATTTATATCACCCTTAATACTCAATAAGCCTAAGTGAAATATTTTAGCCACAATATAACCTTCTAAGGAGATACCATTGGGTAATAAGGAATCATCAAGAGCCGTCAATCGACGTTCATATTCACTTACAATTGGCAGAGAGGAATCAAGATTAGGTACTGTTTTCACCACTACCACATGGTTACTCTTTGTTCCTAATGCCTGTTTAAGCAGGTGACTACCGACAAAAGACACATTAATGAACCATATTTCCGGTAATTCTTGCTGAAGCAGGTTAATGAATTTTGCAGAAGGAGCATAACCGCCAGCCATAATAATGACCTTAGGTGTCAGCGAAGCATCAAGTATATCTGCAACCGCATCTTCAACATTGAGAGTATTTCGTGTGTATTGGCCATGTATGAGACCTTCAGTATCTGCAATCCCTGCAAGATGAAATGCATTGATTGCACCACTATATGCTGCATGACCATAGCCATCTCGTTGGGTAAAAAACGCCACTTCTTCTGGTTTAATACCTACACTCAACAATCCATTCACTATTTCAGACATTTCTTCAGCATAACTGGGACGGTAGTTGATGATATAACGACTTGCCGGTATGGGTCTTAATACACCGCCACCTGAGAAAGCACCGAACAATAAGGTTTTACTTTCCTGTGCTATTGGTACTGTCACAATAGCGGTTGGCGTGCCTACATTACCTAAAACAGCTAACACACCATCATTATCAATCAGTGCTCGCATATTAGACCCTGCTCGCTCAGGTTCATAGCCATCATCACGGACAATAAACTCTAGCAGCTTACCCTGCACACCACCATTATCATTAACAAACTTGAAGTAACTCTTAATGCCTAGCTGCATTTCTCTGCCAAGAGCAGAAGAGGGCCCCGTCAATGCAGCTGACATGCCTACTTTAATTTTATCGTCAGACAAGGTGCTCTGAGAAAAGCAGCTAAGGGTAAGTAGAAAAAATACCTTCGCTGCTTGGTTAATCACTGTCTTTGGATTGTTTAATCTCATCATCTTTCTTCTTATTACTTTCTGAGATAATCACGTCATCATCCATTAGTATTCGGTTTGCGGCACCTTCCATATCATCGTACTGACCACTTTTTACAGCCCAAAAGAAAATCACCACACCGACCAGCCCTAACAGTAACATGCCCGGCAACAATCCATAAATAACATCCATCTTATGTATCCTTGAATAGTTGCCTAATTCTCGCAGCGTTCGCTATCACTAGTAAGGAGCTTATAGGCATTGTTAATGCGGCGATTAGTGGATTAACTAAAGCCATCATTGCTAACGGTATCATAAGTACATTATAACCTATGGAGAGTACAATATTTTGCTTTACTGTCAGCAAGGTTCGACGTGCTAATTGTTGTGCATCTGAAACCTTGTATAGCTCATTATAAGACAAGATGATATCAGCACTTTCAATTGATACATCTGTTGCCGAGGCAAGTGAAATCCCCACATCTGCTTGAATAAGTGCCGGGGCATCATTAACACCATCTCCTACCATAGCGACTAAATCTCCTTGCTGCTGTAAGCGCTGAATAGCCTCGGCCTTATCCTTTGGTAATACTTCAGCATATCGGTCAATAGAGCCTAAACCTTTAGTAATTGCTTTAACCACAGATAAACGATCACCGCTGAGAACGGTTGTTTTAATGCCTTGTTTTTGTAGATTAAGTATCATATCCACCGCATCATCGCGTAATTTGTCAGCAAAACCAAACAAGCCAACCAATTGTTGTTCAATACACATAAAAATACAGCTAGTACCTTGAGACTCTAGTGTTAACACTTCTTTTTCCCAGCCAGAATTAAATTCTACTCCGCTATTCTTTAGCCATACAATCGTACCAATCTGTACCTGTTTACCATTACATTCAGCTTCAACTCCTTGCCCAGGTGATGAAATAAAATGAGTAACCGGCATTAACTCTAACTTTTTCTCATTAGCTTCTATCAATATAGCCTTAGCTAGGCTATGTTCAGATTGGAATTCCACTGAGGCTGCAAGTTTAAGTAAATCCTGTTCTGATAATTTGGCTAGAGGCTTAATCGTAATCAATTTTAATTGGCCTTCGGTTAAGGTCCCGGTTTTATCAAATACAAAATGGGTTATCTTTGATAAGGACTCTAATGCTGCTCCATGTTTTATTAAAATCCCTCTATCAGCTCCCACCCCTGTCGCCACTGCTACTGACATCGGAGTAGCCAGTCCAAAAGCGCAAGGGCAAGTGATAATTAATACCGATGTTGCCGCCAACAATGCTTGCTCAAAACCAAACTGGTTCCAATAAATGAATGTTATCGCTGACAAGCTAAGCGTTATTACAACAAACCAAGGTACCACTTTATCTGCCGTGCATTGAACCGGCGCTTTAGAAGCCTGTGCTTTTTCCATTAATGCAACGATCTTAGCCAAGGCTGTATTGCGTAATACATGTCGAACTTCAACGCTAAAAGCACCTTCGCGATTAATACTACCCGCAACCACATGATCTCCCACTGTTTTCACCACAGGTAATGACTCGCCAGTTAGCATTGATTCATCAACGGCGCTCTGTCCCTCAATAATTACACCATCGACGGGGATCTGTTCTCCAGGTTTAACTAAAACAGTGTCAGCAATATTTACAGACCGAATAGGCACGACTTGAGCCTGGCCATCGACCACTATAGTCGCCAACTTAGGTTGTAGTTCTAATAAGCGAGTTGTTGCTGATAACGCATTTTTCTTAGATATAGCTTCTAAATAACGACCCACTAAAATAATAAATAGAAAGTTAACCACGGTATCAAAATAAACATGCCCTACCACCGAGCCTGTAAACGTGACATAGCTGGAGTAGCTATACGTTGTCATCGCCCCAATCGCTATCGGTAAGTCCATGGTCAAATAACGATGCCGTAAGCCTAATAAAGCATTACGCAGAAAGGGGTAACCGGCATAAAAAAGTGTCGGTGTTGCAATAATAAAACTAATCCAATGAAACCAGTTTTTAAATTCACCTTCATCCGCCCCTGAATAAAGAGCAATGGTAATCCACATTAAATTCATCATGGCAAAACCTGCGAATGCCATTCGATATAATAAACCTCGGTGTTGACGTGCTAGCGCCCCTTCTGCAATCTCTTTATCAAAAGGAATCGCAGCATAACCAATCTTTCCTAACGCTTTTAATAGCGCAGATAATGCAGATATTCGGTTATCCCAGTGTAGGTGTAAGCGTTTTGTAGTAAGGTTAACCTGAGCAGAAATAACTGCCTCTTGTTTCGCTAAAGCATGTTCGATTAACCATACACAAGCCGCACAATGAATGCCTTCAACTAAAAGGTCAATGGTTCGGGTATCGCCTAGCGAGTCGACATAATCAGCTTGAATATCATCAAGATCATAAGAGTCTAATTCCGAAGATAACTCTGGCGGGGGTGCTAGAGATTCATCCTGCGGTGTTTTTAAGTAAAAACTTTCTAGACCTGCATTATGAATAGTTTCACACACTGTTTGACAAGCAAAGCAACAAAACGCCTGCTCGGCTCCAGCCATTAGACTAGTAAAATTATTGTCTTCTGCTACAGGCAGTCCGCAGTGATAACAGCTTGTAGCTACAAATTTAGTCAATACGTTCCCGGCCTAATGGTTTAAGGTCTTATACTAATACGCTTAGTAAGTATGAATTGCTGTTCACCTTGATTAGCTTCAACCACCAAGTCCCAGGTTCCCGGTAAATGAAAACTCATTTCAGCAGTATAAGTCCCCGGTCTTACAGACTTCATTTCAGCTTTAAAATCAGCTTCAGCATCGGATGGCCGGTACGCTTTTATTTCCACACTATCAAGTGCAAGTGCAGTTGAATTTTTACCTTGAATGACCACTTCATATGTTTGTGATTGATTGACCCGTGTACTCGTCGGCACAATTAATAAGCCATGCCAGCCTAACGCTTTTTGTGCTTCTGCTTGCTTCTGAATCACCTCATAGTTTTTACCATTTTCATAGAAATGTTTATCAACCAAACTAGGCGGTGATTTAAAAGCTAAATAAATGAAAATCACATTCATACTGACAAATGTGCAGACAAATAAGATCAACGCCCAGACCCACGGGTTTTTTAGTGCTTCTTTATTTGATTGAGAAATATACATCGTTAACTATCGCCTATTTGGGCCCTATAAACATACTGCTATAGTGCAATTC
Organism: Gammaproteobacteria bacterium; assembly: GCA_002402245.1. Taxonomy (GTDB): domain Bacteria; phylum Pseudomonadota; class Gammaproteobacteria; order Nitrosococcales; family Methylophagaceae. The sequence goes on from NVVP01000038.1 coordinate 25,678, forward strand.
AATCGCTGAGTTATCCTCAACTTCACCTATAAAATTAATCGGCATTAGGTCAGATATCATCGCATCTTCTGGTACACGTACTAACGCCGTTACAGGAATGATTTTTCCCGGTGCTACAGACATTGTACTTAAACCATGAAGTGTCGCACCTTCTAAGCCCTCTAATTTAAAATCAATCACAATTGTTTCTTTTGTTTTATTCAATACTTTAATCGTATATTTATTTTGAATAGAACCATCACTCAATCTGACATAAAGCGGCTGTCTTTCATGTACCACTTTAAATTCCGTCGGTGACAAGGTCATAAATCCATTAATAATACCCGCCAATGATGCGAATAAAATAACAACATAGACATACACTCTAAACCGTTTATTTAATGGAATCGGTGCATCATTATGGTGTAACTCTTTATAAGATGCATAACGAATTAAACCTCGAGGCTGTTTAACCTTATCCATAATACTGTCACAGGCATCAATGCATAAGCCACAGGTAATGCAACCTTCTTGCTGCCCTTTACGAATATCAATTCCTGTTGGACAAACCGCGACACACACATGGCAATCAACACAGCTACCTCTATCCTGTTGCTCCTGACCTTTTTTTATACGACCTCGTGGTTCACCCCGTTCTGCATCATAGGCAGGTAATAAGGTGTCCTGATCATACATAACACCTTGAAGCCGAGCATATGGACATAACCAGAAACACACTTGCTCTCTCATAAAGCCAGCAAAAAGATAGGTACCAAATGTAAAAGCGGTAATAACAATCACCGCAAACATGGCAACATTAAAGCTGAATAAGTCTACCCATAACTGGTAGGCATCTGTAAACCACGCCACAAATGAAATACCCGTTAACAGACCAATCAATAACCATAGAAAATGTTTGACTGTTTTCTTAACCACTTTATCAACAGACCATGGCGCATCATTAAAGCGCATCACCTTTTGAGGCGTACTACCCTCTATTTTACCTTCAATCCAAGTGAAAATATCTGTCCACACGGTTTGAA
>NVVP01000039.1 GCA_002402245.1 Gammaproteobacteria bacterium
CAGTAGATGATGACTCTTATAATTTGTCTACAACGTTAAATTATAAGTTATCGGAGCTGTGGTCTATAGGCGCAAGAGTAGGTGTTCGACATTTAAATAGTCACCGTACAGACGATTTTGGACTTGATGAAAATAATCGCAGCTCTGGTTTATCCTTTGATATAGATGCTTCTAAAAAAACAGAATTAGATACTTTTTCAATAGGACTTTCACGTGCGGTATCACCCTCAAGTACGGGCGATGTTAATGAAACAGATAGATTGAATCTGTCATGGTCTAGACAGTTACGTGAGACTATTAATATTGGTTTAACGGCTAGTTATCAGTCAACAACATCAGCATTAAATGATTCAAATGACACTCGGGATAATATTAGTATTTCCCCTTCGGTCTACTGGAAGTTTGCTCGTAATCTAGGGGTCAATTTAGCGTACAATTATCGACAACAAGAACAATCAGCGTTGAATACTGATGTGAGTAGTAATGCTCTGACACTAAGCCTAAACTACGATTGGGGTGGACGTCGCTCCTCTCGTTAATAATATAGAGAATAAGATGGAAGATGAATATGTAAAAGGGCTAGGTGATTACCTAGACATTCTTAGACGGCGAAAATACTTTGTTATTATTCCTGCAGTTATTCTAATTATTATTAGTGCTGTAGTGGCTTATATTCTGCCCGCAACGTATAAATCAGAAGGTTTGATTCTGATTGAGTCGCAAGAAATACCACGTGATTTAGTTCGGTCAACGGTGACAAGTTATGCCGACCAACGAATAGAGATTATTAAGCAGCGATTAATGACAACGGGGAAAGTCATGGCGATGGTTAATAAATATAGCTTATACCCTGATATGGTTAAACAATCTCAGGCTGTTTCAACCATTGTGGCCGTATTTAGGCAAAATGTTGATATTAAAATGGTATCAGCAAGTGTAACTGACCCCAATAGTGGTAGAAATAAACAGGCCTCGATAGCATTTACTGTTTCTTTTATGGATAAATCACCCGTACTGGCTCAGAAGGTCGCAAATGATTTAGTGACAGTGTTTTTAAATGAAAATGTCCGAACCCGTACAGAAAAAGCAACAGAAACAAAAAGATTCTTAGAGGAAGAAGCAAACAAATTTCAGCGTAAGGTTCAATTGATAGAGAAGAAAATCGCTGAGTTTAAAGATGAATATAGCGATAGTTTGCCTGAATTATTGCAGTACAACTTAGATAGAGTTGAGCAATTACAAAGTGAGTATGGAGATACTCAAAACCAAATAATCTCACTGAATGACCAAATAGTGACAATGAACCTTGAGTTGATTCATGTACCAGCTTATTTGGATAATCAACAAGGGGCGGCCCAAAGTTACCAAACTCAGGAGCAAGCAACACTTGCTAAATTAAAAGCTGAGCTGACTGAAATAACAGAGCATTTAACGCAAATTAAGCAACGTTATTCAGCTAATCACCCTGATGTTAAGTCGGTTACAAAGCAGCTTGAATTACTTGCGAACAAAGTCGCTGCATCTGAAGCGAAAGGAATAACATTATCATCAAATAAGGTAGGGAGAAGCATGAACCCTGCTTATCTACAGATTAAATCAAGAGTCGATTCTTCTGAGCGGGAAATAGTTAGATTACGTAATAACGTGGTTGAGCTTAAGTCCAAATTAACATTGTATGAACAACGTATTAAGCAGACTCATCAAGTCCAACGAGCCTATGATGACTTAACTCGTGATCATGCAACTAATTTACTTAAATATGAAGAGTTAAGAGCCAAAGAATTAGAGGCTGGTTTAGCTGAGAACCTGGAGTCAGAAAATAAAGGTGAGAAATTTAGTTTAATTGACCCGCCACAGATACCTAAGAAAGCTGAAAAACCAAATAGGACTAAAATTGTAGCAATGGGGGTGGTTATGTCTATTGGTATTGGTGTTGGTTTAGCTTTAGCTATGGAGCTTTTATTCGGTGGCGTGCGAGGCTACAAGCAAATATCAGGTGTCTTAGGTAGTGCGCCCTTAGTTGTTATTCCTTTAATTACTACTGTACAGGATATTCAACTTAAAGCAGCTAATCGAAAGCGTATTCTATTTTTATTACTGATCCTGATGGGATTATCAGTGGTTGGCTTTCATTTTCTAATTATGGATCTTGAAGTCTTATGGTTTAAAGTAATGCGTAAAATTAGTTTGTTATAGTACTGTTGAGAACTTAGTGGATAATAAAAATGGATAGAATACAAAAAGCACTTGATAAGGCAAAAGAGCAGCAAACTAGAGAAAATGATCTTGATCTGACTAACACGGTTAAAGTAGTTAAGACAAAAGCAGAAGATCCTCTTAAAGTACCGATATCAGGAATATCGTATAGCCAAACTCGAGTAATTAAGCCATCGAATGAGTTGTTAGAGAAAAAACGCGTAGTAGCGGGGATGTATAACAATCCACAGTCTGCAGTATTTAGAATGCTTCGAACGCAAATATTGAAAAAAATGCGGGTAAATAATTGGCAGACGTTAGCTATTACATCTCCTACAGCAGGAGAAGGAAAGTCTCTAGTTTCTTCAAATCTTGCCGTGGCTATTGCAATGGAGCTAAACCAAACGGTAATGCTGGTTGATATGGACCTACGAAACCCGAGTATAAGTAACTATTTTAGTTTGGATGCAGAAAAGGGCTTACGAGACTACCTAGAACAAGATATTGAGTTAAAAGACGTGCTGATTAATCCAGGAATAAAACGAATGGTTATCTTGCCTGGAAAAGGCCGGGCAGAAGATTCAGCTGAGCTACTGTCTAGCCCTAAAATGGCACACCTTGTGGATGATTTAAAATCTCAATATGACTCTCGAATGATTATTTTTGATGTGCCTCCAATCTTACAAACAGATGATGTTATTTTATCTTCTCAATATTTTGATTGCACTTTATTAGTACTGGAAGATGGTAAAAATAAAGAAGAAGATATTGCCCGGGCATTACAATTGTTGGGGGGGAATAATCTAATAGGATCTGTGCTTAATAAATCAGATAAACCACCCACACACCAGAACTATTAATTATGTATACCGAACATTTTGGCTTACACCATAAACCCTTTAACTTAGTACCTGATCCCACATTTTTTTACTCAAGTCCTAACCATAAAAAAGCACTGACCATGCTAGAATACGGTTTAATGAGCCATGCAGGTTTTACCGTGGTGACGGGGGAAATCGGCGCGGGTAAGACAACATTAATTAGAACCTTATTAAAGAAAATAGATGATGATTGTACTATCGGTCTAATTAATAATACACACGAGTCTTTTGGAGGGCTAATGACTTGGGTATTAGATGCTTTTGATATTGAGTCCGAGGCAACGGATAATGCTGGACGATATCGTGACTATATTAATTTTGTTGTTGAGCAGTATGCAAAAGGTAAAAAAGTTATTTTAATTGTTGATGAAGCCCAAAATTTATCAGTAAAGTCATTAGAAGAGTTACGATTATTATCTAATGTGAATATTGATGCTGATATTTTTCTGCAAATAGTCTTAACTGGTCAGCCCGAATTAATTGATAAATTAAACCAACCAGAGCTTGAGCAATTTGCTCAAAGAATAGGGGTTGAATTTCACTTGAAAGCACTGAGTTATGCTGAAACAGTGAAATATATTGACTATCGACTAGGAGTTGCAGGTGCGACAACACCACTATTTAGTGAAGAAGCCAGTGCTATTATTTTTTGTTATAGCGAAGGAATTCCTCGAAGAATTAATAGTCTCTGTGATCTTGTACTCGTTTATGCTTTTGCTGATGATAAAAAAACTGTAAGTGCTCAAATGGTATTGGATATGTTGATAGAGAAAAAATCATCACGAATTATTAAGCCGGTTGAAAAAGAAAACAAAGAAGTATTACAGGTTAAATCATGGCTATTAGAAAAGCATAAGGAGTTACCTTAAGTTAACTATGTAATAGTAGTCATTAGGCCAAAATTTTAATCTTATTTAATTTGCCCCGTAAACTAAAGATCTTATGAAAATACTTATTTTAGCAGAACAATGTAATCCAGTATGGCCGTCACTACCTAGCTTTTCTCACTCTCTGGCTAAATCAATTGCAGATAATGTAGATATTGTTTTGGTTACTCATATTAGAAACAAAACTGATATCAATAATGACGAATATCAGTTTAAAGAAGTTATTTATATTGATAATGAGTATATAGCAACGCCAATGCATAAGCTTAGTCGGCTTCTTAATTGGATTGGGATTGGTGGCTGGATGACAAATATGGCGCTAACCTACCCTACAAATATCATGTTTGAGCGCGAAATAGTTAAAAAACTAAAGGTTAGAATCGAGGCAAAAGAGTTCGATTTTATTCATCGTATTTCTCCTGTATCACCTACTGTCCCTAGTCCAATTTCAAAATGGACTGATACTCCTTTCATATTGGGTCCTATCAATGGTGGACTTGCCTGGCCGAGTCAATTTAGGAGTGAGATAAAAAAAGAAAGGGAGATTCTGGTACATATTAGGAATTTTTATAAATATTTACCTTATTATAAGAGCACTTTCAGAAGGTCGGTTAGAATTTTAGCTGCATTTGGGCATGTTGAAAGTGATGTTCCCTTAGATGAGCATGGGAAAATAATTCGTTTTAATGAATTGGGTGTTGATACTGAGCAGTATCAACCAAAGGCGAATAAAACATATGACAATGACTTGTGTCGGTTTCTTTTTGTAGGTCGCTTAGTGCCTTATAAATGCCCCCATGTTGCGATAAATGCCTTTGCAAATAGTGAAGAATTAAGAGCTAAACATAAACTCGATATTATTGGCGATGGCCCAGAAAGAAAATCATTACAAAATCTAATAGACAAACATGGCCTTAATGATTGCGTTAAAATTATTGGCTGGCTGGAGCAAGACCAAGTTGCCCAATACATGGCCAATTCAGATGTATTTATTTTCCCGTCAATTAGAGAAGTTGGAGGGAATGTATTAATTGAAGCTATGGCGTCAGGCTTACCATCAATTGTAGCCGCCTATGGAGGGCCTGGAGAGCTGATCGATGGAGAGGTGGGTANTAGAATTTCCTTGTCAGATAAAGATGTATTTTTGGCTGATTGTATAAAAAGTATGGAACTTATCGCTGTAGATGATAAGTTTCGCGAAACATTATCTTTAAATGCTAGAAAAAGAGCATTGGCTCTTTATGATTGGAAAAGTAAAGGTAAGTTAGTAAAAGAAATATACGATAATATATCGGTAGGTTGAACAACTCAGTTTGTCTACGAGACTAGAGTTCAGAACCAAGAATAATTAATTAGGGCCCAAATATGAATTATATATATAGTGTATTAGTTGTTTTTTTAGCATTCCACAGTGCTGCCCTCAATGCCGGAGATAGATGGGCTGAAGTTGTATTGGACGAAGAGCCTGTTTTAAAGGAAGACTGTAGAGTTGCCAATATAGGCGTTAATGCTGCACAATTAATATATTATAGTAGTGAAGCGCCATTAAAAGACTTAGCTAAGATGAGCATGCCTTGGAGTAAAGAGAGCCCATCACTTGAAGCTGATTCTAATGGCTATATAACATCACTAGGGGATAAACCAGTAGCTTATACAATTATTAATGATGATAACTGGGGAAGGACTGAAGCGGATGATAAATATGTACTTTTATATGAGGGTGAGGGTACGTTAGGCTTTCATTTAAATGCACCGAAGGTGATTAAGTCTGAACCTGGACGAATAGAAATAAAACTACAAAAAGGGCGAGCTGGAATGTTCCTTTCCTCTATAAACCCTAATAACCATCTGCGAAATATTAGAATAGTACCGCTAAAAGATGAGTTTAACTATGCTGAAGAAATAACGAGGGCAAGGTATAGAAAACTATGGGAGGGTGTTGGAGTAATGAGGTTCTTAGGCCCTCAAGAGATTAATAATTCTACTGAAGTGGAGTGGAAGAATAGGCAGCAAAGAAGTACGTTTGGAACAAAAAATGGAATGTCGTTAGAAGATATTGTACAAATGTCAAATGAAATGAATGTCTCTCCATGGTTACTTGTCCCTCACCTTGCTGATGATGACTATTTTAGAAGTATGGCCGTCTATGTGAAGAATAATTTAAATTCAAACTTAAAGGTATACCTTGAGTATACAAATGAGGCATGGAATTGGCAGTTTACTCAAGCACAGTATTTAGGTAAAAAGGCTAAAGAGATAGATATATCTCATCATATCGCTTACGGTCAAAGAGCTAAACAATTATTTGAAATATGGGGCGAAATCATTAACGATGATACTCGGTTAGTTCGAGTAATTGGTACGCAATTTTATAATCCTTGGGCATCAGAGAGAATTATGGATACTCCCGGTTTAGATAAAGTAGTGGATGCATTAGCTGTAGGCTATTATGTAGGGGGGATAAGCCCTGATGAAATGATGGATTTGAGCCCCGATGAGATTTTCGACCAGATAAAGAAGGAAGTAGTATCTAAAGCAAATAAAATGTTAATAGAGCAAAAAAAAATTGCAGATAAGTATGGTATGAAGTTAATAGCTTATGAAGCTGGGCAGCACCTTGTAGCTAGAGGGAAGTGGCGAGAGAATGAAGCATTTGTTGAGAAGTTAATTGGCCTGAATCGTCACCCTAGAATGTATCAACTTTATATGGATATGTATAAACAGTGGAATGATGTGGGCGGTGGATTAATAATGTGGTTTCAAACAACTGGCCAACCAAGTAAGTGGGGTAGTTGGGGGTTGTTGGATAATACAAGTCAACTTCCACAAAACTCTCCAAAATTCCGGGCATTTAAGGATATATTACGTGCTAATGACTGTTCTTAGAGACCATTTTAGGTATAAAGTGTAATGGGGAATGGAGTCGCTTATACGGCATTGATAGTGTGGCCATTAATTGCTATTTATCTATACAAAACTAGAACAATACAACAAGCCACTTTATGGACGATAGTTGGTGGGTTTATGTTTTTACCTGTCAGAACTGCGATTGATTTTCCAATGATCCCGCCTCTGGAAAAGAATACTATCCCTGTAATCTCTGCTTTGTTTGGTTGCTGGTTAGTTAATAAACATAACCTACGATACTTCAGTGATTTAAGGGGGGTAAAATACCTTGTTATTTTATTAATAACGGTTCCTTTTATCACTGCAGCACTTAATAGTGATGCAGTTTATAATGGCGGCAGGTTTTTACCCGGCATAAGTTATTATGATGGTATTTCTACTGTAGTTAACCAGTTCCTTATTATTATGCCTTTCTTTATAGGAAGGAGCTTGTTCAAAACGTATGCACATCAATTATTAATGTTTAGGTTTTTAGTGGCAGCCGGCTTACTTTATTCTATTCCTATGTTACTTGAAGTGAGGCTGAGTCCTCAATTACATGTTTGGGTTTATGGGTTTTTCCCCCATAGCTTTCTTCAGCAAATGCGCTTTGATGGTTTTCGACCTGTAGTGTTCATGGGGCATGGCTTATTGGTCTCATTTTTTACTGCTATTGCATTAATATCGGCGGTAACACTTTGGGAGAGTAAAGTTAAGTCGAAAAAAATCCCAGCATCCATGGTTTCATACTATTTATTAGTGATTTTATTATTGTGTAAAAGTCTAGCGTCTCTTCTTTATGGTGCGGGATCTTTTTTAATAATTAAAATTATTAAACCCAATGGACAGCATAAGATTGCGGTTGCTTTAGTATGCTTAGCTATGCTTTATCCTATAATGTCGATAACAAAGACTGTCCCTCAAGATACCCTCGTGAATATTGCTGTATCAATGGATGATGAACGTGCAGAATCATTAATATTCCGATTTGATAATGAAAATACTTTATTGGAACATGGTCGGGAACGATTCTTTTTTGGCTGGGGTGGCTGGGGACGAAACCGAGTATTTGATGAAAATGGTGGAGAAAAAACTGTTACTGATGGCCGTTGGATTATTACCTTTGGTCAGTTTGGGATATTTGGTTTTATTGCTGAATTTGGCTTGTTAGCTGTAGCAGTACTTCGAGCTAAAAAAGCATCTAAATTACTTAAAGATAGATCAGAACAATTATTATTATCTTCTCATGCTCTTATAGTCGGTTTAATAATGTTAGATCAATTGCCAAATGCATCTTTATCACCTTGGTTATGGCTGATAACGGGGATTTTATTAGGTCGATCTGAGGAAATTATTTTATCTAACAAAAGGTCCAGAATATAAATATGCTGCACCTGAGGAAAAAGCATACTCTTAAAGCTAGTTCTTGGGTGTTAATTGGACATTTGATTTCTCAATTAGTACGGTTAGCTGGAAACCTTCTTTTGACTCGTTTATTAGCGCCTGAAATGTTCGGGATAATGGCGATTGTAAATGTGTTAATTGTCGGTGTTCAAATGTTGTCTGATGTAGGGTTGGGGCAAAGTATCATCCAAAGTAAAAAAGGTGATATACCTAGTTTTATTAATACGGCATGGACATTACAAGTAATTAGAGGTTTTGTTTTATGGACCATAATTTTGTTAGTCGCTGGAGCTCTATGGGCTGGGGGGAGAGCAGGTTTTTTTAACGAGGAGCAGGTTTACGCAGAACCAGTTTTACCATGGCTATTGATTACGGTAGGTTTTAGCTTGGTCATTTCAGGGTTTAACTCGATGTCTATTTTTCAAGTTAGTAGAAATTTGACTTTAGGTCGACTGACATTGATAAGTCTGTTTTCTCAATTAATTGGGCTAACATTAATTGTATTCTTTGCATGGAAATATCACTCTATTTGGGCTTTGGTCATTGGGAGCTTAGTTTCAAATTTTATTGAAATGGTATTTTCTCATAAGTTTTTACTTGGGATAAAAAATAAGTGGCACTGGGACAAAGGGGCATTAAAGGAATTGTTTTCATTTGGAAAATGGATTTTTCTGAGTAGTGTTATTGGGTTTATTGCAAATCAAGGCGATAAGTTAATTTTAGGTGGCTTATTAGCAGTAGAGCTCTTAGGCATTTATAGCATTGCTTTCATCCTAGCGAGTATTCCTGCTACGATAGTTTCCCAGATTTCTCATAAAATACTGTTCCCTAATTTTAGCCGTATTAACCGTGAAGCTCCGGAAAAATTAAAAGAAGCACTGTCTAATTCAAAGTTATGGTTGAGTCTAATGGTGATGCCGGTGACAGGTGTGCTTATGAGTTGGAGTCAAGTTATAGTTGATTTTTTATATGATGAACGCTATACAGATGCCGGCTGGATGATGACTTTATTGTTAATACAAGTTGCAACAGCATGTATGCTAACTCCTAGCTCTTTAGTTATGATGGCTAAGGGGATGCCTCAGTACTCGACAGTTTCAGCTGGGCTGAAAGTTATCTTTCTCTTTGCGGTAGTTCCTCAGGCATTTTATTTGTTTGGCATTGAGATTGCGATATTAACTATTGGCTTGAGTGAATTACTAAGTATCCCGGTGCTGTGGTTTGCATTGATAAAATATAAGCTTTTCAGTTTTAAAAGTGAAGCCTTGTCTATTTTATTGTTGTTAGTAGGCTACATTGTAGGTGTTTATAGTTTAAAACTATTATAGTTTTAGGCGTGTGGTTGCATATTTAGAAAACTCAATGATTGAAGAGGATATTTATTTCTCGAGTCAACCTTCTGAGGTCCATGAAATGGAAAGTGGGGGTATTAAATCGCTGTGGTTTTAAAGCTAAGAGAGCAATAGTGGATTTGGTAGTGAGCTCACAACTGAGAGAAACTATAGTGACGAGTACAAAGGTACTATGAATAAATTATTAAGAGATTATTAGATATGGAACCAGTAGATTTATTGTTAATAACATGGAACCGAAGGGGATATGTTGAAAAAACGTTGGAAAATTTATTGGCAAGTAATGACGATTTTAGGTTGTATTGTTGGGATAATAACTCGCAGGATGGAGTAGCAGATATTATTTCTTCATTAAATGATCCTCGAATAGTAGAGAAGAAATTTTCAACTGAAAATGTTAAACAACGTATACCAACGCTATGGTTTTTTGAACAGGCAAAAAGTGATTTGGTTGGTAAAATTGATGATGACATTTTATTACCGGAAGGCTGGATATCAACAATTGCACCTATTGTGCGTGATAATAGCAATGTAGGAATGCTTGGCTGCTGGATTTATATGGAAGAGGACTGGAATGAGTCAATTGCAGAACATAAAGTCCTAAATTTAGAAGGGGAAAGGATATTCCAAAATATGTGGATTGCAGGTCAGTCATTTTTAGCGCGAAAAGAAACTCTTCTCCGATATATATTGCCTGAGAGTGATGGATGTTATGGTTTTCCTATTGACCAATATAATATGACACAGGATGGACTTATTAATGGTTATCCTTTGCCTATTATATTTGCTCATAATATGGATGATCCAAGATCTAAATATTATATAAATAAGAATAATGGAGAACTTGGTGAGCATGCCGCTTTAACTGCTCGAGCAAGAGGGTTTGTTAACGTTAATGCTTATGCTGAATGGATTGCCGAGGATGCTAGAAATATTTTAATAGTTTCTGTGAAGGAGCAGCTTAAAAGAGCTTATATAGATGGAGATCAAAGTTTGATTGGGAAAATACGAAGAAAGCTTGCCAAATTTCTATAAAATTATAGACTTGAACTATTTCTCTTGAAATAGTTTTAATAGAGTGAAAATRTATAAGGTTTACATTATGGATATGAAGTTGGTCAATCCAATTGATAGTGAAAAATTTAAAGGTAATTWYKKAWYTGWRKWKYCAWYTCCTCATTTTTGTATAGATAATTTCTTAGATGAAGATTTTGCAGAGGAAGTGTACAAGTCATTTCCTAAATACCAAGAAGCTCAGAAGTTAGGGACAGAATTTTCAGCCGTTAATGAAAAAAGAAAAATCCAAATTACTGACTCATCAAAATTCTCACCGGCAATAAAAATATTAAGTGATTTATTAGCTTCTAAAGAGTATGTGAATATGTGGTCTGATTTAACTGGAATACCAAACCTTTTTTCCGATGAGAGTTTAGCGGGAGGAGGGGTTCATGAAACAAATTCTGGCGGGCATCTTGATGTACATATTGATTTTAATTATAACGAAAAAAATCAGGCATATCGACGGTTAAATATACTTCTTTATTTTAATAAAGATTGGAAAGAAGAGTATGGTGGATATTTAGATATTTGGGATAAAGATGTTAAAAAGCGTTACGGCTATTTTGAACCAAAATTTAACCGAGCCATTGGTTTTTTAACAAGTGAAGTTAGTTTTCATGGGGTAACGCCTCTTACTTGTCCCCCTGATGTTATGAGAAGATCATTTGCAACATATTATTATACGAAAGATATACCCGAAGGAAGTAAAGTTAGTAAGCACTCTACTGTTTTTCGGGCAAGACCTGAAGAGTGGATGAAAGGTAAGGTTTTAATGCCAGTAGAAAACATATCTCGAGGAATTAAACAAAGTATTAGAGCGATAAAGAGTATTGTTAAGTCTGTCGTAAAGTGATGGTTATATAATCTGTTATAAGGGTGTGTATGGTCGATAGTAGAAGCATTATAAGTAAAGATAGCCGAGCAGTTGGCGTTGTTATCGTCAATTATAAAACTGCAGAATTGACAGTAGAATGTATTCGGTCATTGAGCCATGAGCGAGGCCTAAATTCTTTTAAAGTAATTGTTGTGGATAATGATTCACAAGACAATTCTTATGAAAAAATAGCAGCAGCTATTTTGGCTGAACAGTGGGAGAAGTGGGTACAAGTAGAGTCTTCAGGTAGGAATGGGGGGTTTTCTTTTGGGAATAATATTGCTATTAAGCAATTTATGAAGGATGAAAATAGTCCGGGCTTTATTTATTTACTTAATCCCGATACGGTCGTTCGACCTCAAGCAATAAGTCAGCTAGTGTTATTTTTGAACGATAACTCTTCAGTGGGGATCGTGGGAAGTAGAATTGAAGACGCTAATCAAATACCGTTACATTCATCCTTTAAATTTCATAGTTGGATAACTGAGTTAGATAGGGGTTTTAGTTTAGGTATTTTAACAAAAATGTTAAGGCCTTGGATTAGTTCAGAATCAATATCAAGTGGTGCAGAAAAGACAGATTGGGTTTCAGGTGCAAGTATGATGATTCGTAGCTCTGTATTTGATGATGTGGGGTTATTAGATGAATCTTATTTTATGTATTATGAAGAAACAGATTTTTGTTTTAATGCAGCGTTAAAAGGATGGGAGTGCTGGTATGTCCCTAGCAGTAGAATTGTACACTTTGTGGGGCAAAGTTCAGGTATTAACAATACGAAAATGAAAAAACGAATGCCTAGTTTTTGGTTTGATTCAAGGCGACGATTTTTTTTGAAAAACTATGGTATCTTTCATGCTGTTTTGGCTGATTTAACTTGGTTTACTGGGCTGGCAAGCTGGAAGTTGAGAAATGTCATTCAAAAAAAACGAGATTATTACCCTCCATTCTTTCTTCGAGATGGGGTTGAAAATAGTTTTTTTTATTGGTTTAAATTATCTTCAAGAGGAAAGCGTTAAAATGGGCCATAAGTTTGACATGATTTATATCGAGGGTCCTGGAGATGTGGTGGAATCATTCCGGCACTGGCATAGTAAAGAGGATGTAATTACAGAGACCTCCCGAACTTTTAGCGGGCAGTTTTTTGATTTTTGTAGGCGGAACAAGCTCAATACGTATGCGGTTTCTTATTGTAAGCAAATGAAAAAAGAAGTGACAGATGGTTTTTATGTTGAAAACAGACCAAAACTTGTTTTGAATATGGAGACCGGGATACTGTACCACTTGACTCAAATTTTATATGGGTTGTGGATTGTTTACATAGCTATACGGTATCGGCCAAAATACTTAAGTGTAACGTCAGGGGTAACGTATTGGATTATATTATCGCCTGTGAAACTATTAGGTATTCAAATTATTCCACAGTTACATAATACGTTATGGCCGAAAGGATATCGTCCTAAAACACTAATGAAAAGAGCTTTACTTGCTTTGGATGGTTTGTTTTTTCGTTATATAGCAACGAAAATATTGTGTGTTTCTCCTGAAATAAAACGTCAAATAGAAAGAGTATCTAGAGAGAGGAGGGATAATATATTTCTATTTTATGCCCAATTTTATCGTAAAGATTTTGATGGGATACCTACGATACCCCATAATGAAAGGCCATTTAAAATAGTTTTCGTAGGAAGAGTGGAAAGGAATAAAGGAGTGTTCGACCTTTTAGATATTGCTGAGCAACTCAGAGAAGATGATGTAATATTTGACGTTTGTGGAGGGGGAGCTGCTTTAAGTGAATTAAAGCGGCTCAGCAAAATACGCGGACTTAATGAGATTATTACGATTCACGGACAACTGGAAAGGCCTCAATTATTAACTATTTATGCCCAAGCCCAAGCAGTTATTGTTCCAACAAGGAGTGATTTCTGTGAAGGTATGCCGCAAGTTATTGCTGAATCAATTCTACTGGGACGCCCTGTTATTACAAGCAAATTGAGTAATGCTTTAGATGTAGTGGGTAATGCTATCATTGAGGCTGAGCCAGATGATGTTCAAAGTTATGTTCAGGMTATAAGGCGATTAATATATGATCCGGTTTATTATGAGTCACTTTGTATTAATTGTTCGCCATTAAAAGAGCAATTTTTGGACGGTAAAAAAGGTTTAGGTGATGTTTTACAGTATATTGTCTGAGAGAGTTATTTGTAGAGGTATTAATCATGGGGGAGGTTAGAACGGAAATTAGAACCTTACTTATTTGTGATGATATTCCTTCCTCAAGTTACGGTACAGGTCAAAGGTTACTGGCTATAAAGAAAGCACTTGATACTCTTGGTGAGTGTCGCATACTACATTTAACAAACGGTGAGAAACCGGCTGAGTTAGCTTTTAATGATTATATAGCTCCACTGCCAATATCAAAAAATGCAAGCCGATTCCAATACATACTACGGAACTTAACATTTTCTAGCTATAGGTATGACTCTAATTATAATGAATTATTTGAGATAATAATGAGAGAGTTTAGCTTTGACGTTGTTGTTTGTAGCTTTTTGAGAAATAGTCCGGTTGTTCCCAAAATAAAAATTCCTTGTTTATTAGATATAGATGCATTGGATGAACCACAAGGAATAGTAACTAGGTTAATTTGGCCAATTACCAAATTAATGATTAGAAAAAGGGGCGGTGACTTCGAAAAGATTTTTGTAATTAGGCCTAGAGATGCTTATATTTTTTCAGAATCTAAAAAGAAAGATATTGTTTTTTTACCTGGTTTTTCGGCAACGGCTTTACCTCATCTTACATCTACCAAAAGAGATAATTATGTTTTAATGGTCGGGTCTATGAACTGGCTGCCAAATAAAGAGGCTGTAGATTTCTTGATTACGGGGAATTTACCTGGGCTTCTTAACTCAAGAGGGTGGAAATTAAAATTAGTTGGCAGTGGTACAGATAGGTATAGGGGGATTGATGGAGTGGTTGCCGAAGGGTTTGTTGATGACTTAAATGCTGTATATGCATCTTCAGGAGTGGTTATTTGTCCTATATGGTCTGGTTCTGGTGCTAATATCAAGCTTGCAGAAGCAATTCAGCACGGGCGAGCAGTTATATCCACAAAACATGCTGCAGAAGCATATAGTAGCCTTTTGGAGCCTCAGCGAGATTTTTTGGTGGCTGATAATAAGCTGGACTTCATCAGAGCTACTCTCCGGGTCATAGATGACCAACTTCTTCGGGGGAGTCTTGAAAAGCATGCGCAAAAAGTAGCTAAAAATAACTTTACTCAATCACATTTCACTGCAATCATAGCTAATGCTATTCGACAATCAGTTAACTAGAACTAGTTTAAATAGATTATGAATACGATTGTTTAAATTTAATTTCTGAAATCAGAAGGTTTAGAATTAAATTTGGGTAAGAAGGAGGATGAATATTTCCAGTTTTTCGGTTGGTTATACGTTTTCTCGAAGTGAAGGGAGAGTGTCTTCATACGGATGGGGCTATTAAGTTGAGTAATTATTTTTAACGTTGGATAAGGGCAGGCACTGTAATATAAATGGATAAATTAGGAAAAGTGGGTGTTGTTGTTATTGGACGAAATGAAGGCAAGCGCTTATCACTATGCTTGGAATCTATGGGGCAACTAGAGTGTGCAAAAATTTATGTTGATTCATGTTCAGTAGATGATAGTGTTGCGATTGCAGAGTCGTACAAAATAGATGTTATTGAGCTAGACTTAGACCGACCTTTATCTGCTGCTAGGGCGAGAAATGAAGGGTTTAAGCGATTATTAGAGTTAGAGCCAGAAGTTGAGTTTGTACAGTTTATTGATGGTGATTGTACATTATTGGAAAATTGGCTTGAGCTGGCAAGTCAGGCATTAGAAAAAGACTCGCAACGTGCAGCTGTAATTGGACATTTATTTGAACGAAATATCGAAGCATCTTCTTATAATAGGTTATGCGCTTTAGAGTGGTGCTCATCGCCTGGTGATCTTACTGATTTCGGGGCATTTGGTGGTATATCAATGATTCGGGTATCGGTGTTTAAGGAGTTGGAAGGATTCAATTCTAACGTTATTGCTGGAGAAGATTCTGAATTAGGCGTTCGAATGGGATTGTCAGGTTACAAGGTGACGAAGTTAGATAGTCCGATGGCAACACATGACGCTAATATTCTCCGGTTTTCCCAGTGGTGGAAAAGATCGGTTAGGGCGGGGCATGCTATCGGTCAAAGAGCTTTTATTAATGGTGAGAGTGCTCATAAAGACTGTATAAAAGAGCGGAATAGTACGTTGTTTTGGGGGCTAATAATTCCATTGCTTATAGCAGTGTTTTTCTCGCTTACTCAAGGCTATAGCTTGTTATTGATGGGCGCTTATTTTTATTTGTGTTATCGGGTTGTTAGATTTCGATTAAAGCAAGGTGATTCACTAGATGATGCCTGGTTTTACACTAAGTTTTTATTGCTATCAAAGTTTGCAAATATGGTTGGATTAATAAAATTTTATTTTAATAAGCTCTCTGAACGATACGAGATTATTGAATATAAATAGTAAAGGAACAGTAAAGAATGGCTAGTAAGCGTTGGAAAGTTGGACTGTTAGGGGCGGGGTACATTATTGATGTACACGCAAAATCACTAATTAATCAAAAAAATGTTGATATTGTTGCAGTCTGTGACCATTCAACCTCTAGAGCAGAAAGTGCAGCACAATCTTTCAATATACCGCATGTCTTCAATTCACTCGATGATATGTTGGAAGCGGATATAGATGCTATTCATATTTTATTACCACCAGATTTACATTTTGATTGTGCTAAAAAAATTATAGAAAGTGGCAAGCATGTATTTCTAGAAAAGCCAATGGCGACCGATGAAAATGAATGCAAAGCTTTAGCTGTTTTAGCAAAAAAACATAATGTTCAAGTAAGCGTAAATCATAACTTTGTTTTTTTATCATCATATGGAAAACTACGAAAAGATGTGGCTGATGGTGTTATAGGTAAGCTAGATCATGTCAGTATTAATTGGTTTGCTTCTTTACCTCAAATTCAGTTTGGGCCATTTAATATTTGGATGTTACAGAAACCTGAAAACTTGATTTTTGAATTAGGCCCTCATATGGTCGCTTTTTTAGTTGACCTATTAGGTGTGCCAGATGATTTGAAAGTAGACGTTTCTTTACCTATTGACTTACCAGGTGGAAACCGTGTGTATAGACATTGGCATATTTACGGAAAAAGTGGCCAAACAAGTTTTGATTTGAATTTATCCGTTATTCCAGGCTATACAGAGAAAAAAATCAGTATACGAGGMCATGCGGCAACTGCAACATGTTTATTCGATCGTGATATTTATTATACTGATGAACCTAGTGGCGCTGGGCTATTATTTGATAACTTTTTGAGTGTGAAAAATATTGCTTGGCAAATTGGGAAAAATAGTCTTGTAAATTTGTTTAAATCAGTTAAAGGAACATTACAAAAATCACCAAATGCGAATCCTTTTGGTGAAAGTATTAATAACAGTACTCATGCGTTTTATCACGCTCTAGATAGCCAAAATGATGATGTGCGAATGAGCGCTGAATTTGGCGGCAATGTTATTTCTGTTTGCGAAAGAATTGCAGCTCAAGCTGAATTTAAACCGAATGAAAACGATACTGAACAATGGACTGTTTTACCTCCGCTAAGTAAACCTACAATATTAGTCTTGGGAGGGACTGGGTTTATTGGCAGTTATCTAGTTAGAGAACTTACGGATAGGGGAGAAAGTGTTCGGGTGGTTACGCGAGGTACAGGTTATGCAAATATTGCACTGAAAGGGTTACCTGTAGAGCTAGTTCAAGGTGATTTAGCTAGCGCTGATTTTATGGATAAGGCTTTAGAAGGGATTGATGTTGTTTACCATTTAGCTAAAACAGATGGTGATAATTGGGCCGATTATTATAAAAATGATGTATTGGTGACTCAAAATATTGCAGAACGAGTATTAGCTAAGGGAATTAAACGCTTTATTTATACCGGTACTATTGATTCTTATTATTCTGCCGATTCGAATGAAGTCATCACGATGGATACGCCTATTGATCCAAAAATTGAAAGTCGGAATCATTACGCAAGATCTAAAGCAGCATGTGAAGCATTGTTGGTGGATTTGCATAATAAGAAAGGCTTACCACTGGTTATTTTTCGTCCAGGAGTAGTTATTGGAAAAGGATGTCCTCCAGCTCATTGGGGCGTCGGAATGTTCCAATCTGAAACCAGAATGCAGTTCTGGGGAAATGGCCAAAGCAAACTACCTTTAGTTTTAGTTGAAGATGTTGCTAAAGCTTTAGTACTAGGTTTAGACAAACCAGATATTGAAGGAAAAACATTTTTACTAACAGATGGTCCATTTTTAAGTGGTCAAGAGTATGTTGATATTGTTTCTAAAGAAATAGGTACTAAAATACGCAGTGAAAATACGGCTATTTTAAAGTTTTATTTAATAGATCTTGTTAAAGAAGCTGCAAAGCATTTAATTAATCATCCCAATAAAAGAGTTCCTACTTATCGTGATTGGGATTCAAGAAGTCACCGTGCTCAATATGATAGTACAACAACACAAGATATTTTAGGTTGGAAACCAGCGGGAACTCGAGAGTTAATAGTTGAAAAAGGTATTATTGATGCCGCAAGAGAGTATTTTCGTTAATTAGTTTTAATACCTCATTATGCTTATAACTTCTTGTGATTAGAAGGGGGCTTTAATTTCCCGTTTAAATTGAAAATGAAGATGGGAAACCACCAACTATTATGAAACTCGCTTATTTTACAAACCAATACCCAAAAGTTAGCCACAGTTTTATCCGTCGCGAAATACAGGGTCTTGAGAAACTAGGTCATGAGGTTAAACGCTTTGCTTTACGTTCTAATGAAGCTGAATTAGTTGATCCTTCTGATCTGGATGAATTTAATAAAACGACCTATATTTTATCTACTCCAAAATGGAACCTGATTTTACGTGCATTGAGTACGTTCATATTACAACCAATAAAATTCATTTCAGTTTTATTGTTGGCGGTTAGACTTGGTTTTCGTTCTGATCGGGGTGTTGTTAGACACCTTATTTATTTGATTGAAAGTTGTACGTTATTAAAGTGGCAATCACAGAATGATATAGAGCATATTCATGCTCACTTTGGCACTAACTCGACAACAGTTGTTATGTTTTCTTATTTATTGGGAGGTGCAGCTTACAGTTTTACAGTGCATGGCCCTGAAGAGTTTGATAAGCCTGAATTTATTTCTATTACTGAGAAAGTTAAACATTGTCGTTTTGTTGCAGCGATTAGTWCTTATGGGCGGAGTCAGTTGTATAGATGGATTCCACTAGAGCAGTGGTCTAAAGTTAAGGTTGTTCATTGCGGATTAGATGATGATTTTTTAGCCGTTTCAGAGAAAATTAATCTATCTAAACAACTGGTGTGTGTCGGGCGGTTATGTGAGCAGAAAGGTCAGCTTTTATTATTAGAATCGATGAGGTCACTTCATGACTCAGATATTGACTGTAAGCTAATACTTGCAGGAGATGGTCCCATGCGATCTGAACTTGAAAATAAGATATTAGAGTATGGATTATCTGACCGAGTTGAGATCACAGGGTGGATTTCGAGTGAACAAGTAAAGCAAATTTTGATTGAGTCCCGAGGCTTAGTATTACCGAGTTTTGCTGAAGGTTTACCGGTCGTTATTATGGAATCATTAGCCTTATATAGGCCCGTTATCACTACATATGTTGCTGGGATTCCTGAACTTGTGAAAGAGGGCGAGAATGGATGGCTAATACCAGCGGGAGACTCAGCTGAGCTAACATTAGCTATGCAATCTTTATTAGAAGCAGATAAGCAGACACTCTCTATGATGGGCAAGAATGGACATAATGCGGTTAATCTGAGGCATAATATTCAAGCTGAGACGGCTAAATTAGCACGTTATTTTGAACAAGGCTTGAACTAAAGTGTGGCTCTATTTTATTTCTGTTAGTGTGGCAATTATTTTATCAGTACCTTTACTGGTGATTAGCTTACAGTTACTCATTACCCTCATTATAAGAAAGCCATCCAGTCTAATTAATACAAATGATATCTCGAATCAGAGCTATAAAATATTAATGCCGGCCCATAATGAAGAGACAATCATAGAAACGACATTATTGGCGTTGATTAAACAAGGCGTAGCAGCTGAAAATATTATAGTGATTGCAGATAACTGTAATGATGATACCGCTAAGATTTCTACTCAGCTTGGAACTGTAGTTTTAGAGCGATTTAATGATAAATCGCGGGGTAAAGGTTTTGCTCTTGACCATGGTCTTAGATATTTGAAGTCATCTCTTCCACCTGATGTTGTAGTGATATTAGATGCTGATTGTGAGATTGATAATAAAAGTTTGAATTTATTAGTGACTCAGAGCTATAAAGAAAATAAGCCGGTACAAGCACTTTATATGATGCGAAATAATTTACAGCTATCATTGAAACAACGTGTAACGGGCTTTGCCTGGTTGGTTAAAAATAAGCTGCGTCCGATAGCTATGCACTTTCTTCAATTACCTATTACCTTAACAGGAACGGGAATGGCATTCCCATGGGACCATATTGTGAATATAAATGTAGCTCATGGAAATATTGTTGAAGATATGCAGCTTGGTATTGACTGTACTCTTATGGGGGCAGCTCCTATTTTTTGTATTGATGCAGTTGTTTATAGTGAATTCCCTGAGCAGGCTGAAGCTGTTAGTACACAGCGCACTCGTTGGGAACATGGCCATTTAATGACTATTATTCAGCAGGTTCCCAGTTTATTTAAACAGGCTATTATTCGAAGAGACTGGAGATTACTAGGTTTAGTGCTAGATATTTCAGTACCACCTTTGTCGTTATTAGTTTTATTCTCAGTTAGCACACTGTTTTTATTAAGTATTTATGCCTATTTTTTTAATAACACTGACGCCCTTTTATTGGCAGTTAGTTGCTTTTCTCTTTTTTCGGTAGTGTTAGTCATAATATGGTGGAAATTTGGGCGAGATTATTTAACGCTAAAGGAATTATGCCGTATTCCTTTTTATGTAATATCTAAAATATCCATTTACGTGGCTTTTATTTTTAATCGCCAACAATCTTGGATTAGAACATCTAGGAAAGTGAAAGTGAAAGTGAAAGTGAAAAATAAATGAGAACTGTTCTAACGAATAAAACCTTTTTAGAAAGGGAGGCTTTTTGTATTCTTGGTTTGCCATTTGATAGGGTCAATCTTGATAACGCTATGAGCTCTATATATGACTCGATTAAAGCAGACTCTAATTTGTTCCTTTCGACTCCCAATTTGAATTTTGCTATAGCCACTCAACTCGATAAAGAATTTTTTCAATCTGTTGTAGATAGTGATTTGAGTGTAGCGGATGGTATGCCACTTATTTGGATAGCTAAATTATTGGGCGTACCACTTACTGAACGTGTTGCGGGTTCTGATTTGTTTAGCGCATTATCGTTACAGGAAAATAAAGCTAAAAAGATAAAGGTATTCTTTTTTGGTGGTCAAGCAGGTATTGCTGAAATCGCGAGTCATAAATTAAATGAATCTAGCTCAGGGATGGAAGGTTGTGGATTTTATGACCCTGGTTTTGTATCTATTGATGATATGAGTTCTCCGGCTATTATTGAGCAAATAAATAATACGTGCCCTGATTTTTTGGTCGTAGCCTTGGGGGCAAAAAAAGGTCAGCAGTGGATACAGAAAAACCGTAATGATTTGAATTCAAATATAATCAGTCATTTAGGTGCCGTGGTTAATTTTGTAGCGGGACAGGTTGACAGGGCGCCGGTTATTTGGCAAAAACTAGGTTTTGAATGGTTATGGCGTATTTATCAAGAGCCGGTGCTTTGGAAACGGTATACCATTGATGGACTAGCACTGTTACAACTAATGGTAACTAAAGTATTACCTTTAGCAATATATGACCGGATTTTAAAGCGAACACGTTCATATAAATTA
The DNA here is from genome assembly GCA_002402245.1 of Gammaproteobacteria bacterium. Classification (GTDB taxonomy): domain Bacteria; phylum Pseudomonadota; class Gammaproteobacteria; order Nitrosococcales; family Methylophagaceae. Next base: position 21,577 of record NVVP01000039.1, read on the forward strand.
GCGAATAAAACTAAAGTACTGAGTAAAGGCAAGCTAATAAGTCTCAGTGGCAGCATACACCATGGTAATATTACTGAGTTTAAGCAAGGTTTACAGGAAGCATTATTAAAGAACGATGATGTGGCGTTAGAGTGCAGTCAGCTAAGCTATATTGATAGTGCTTTCATTGCTACGCTATTGTTGTTTCAAGCTCACTTGAGTGAACAAAATCGTCAGTTGATGTTATGTAATGTGTCTAAACGAATAAAAAAAATATTAAGATTAAACAATACATTAATACGATTTAAATGCATTTAGTAATGGTAATAGGGAGAATATATTGTTGAGTTTAAAGCAGTCAGGATTATTTATTATTGCAATAATTTTAGCATTAGTCGCTTATTGGACTGGGCTATCTGAAGCAGTATTTCGCTGGGAAAACCAAGAAGAGTATAGCCATGGATTTTTAATTCCACTGGTTACACTGTACATCCTGTGGGAAAAAAAAGCACTAATCCAAGCCTCGTTAGGTCCGCCATTATGGTCTAGTGTATTTGTGATTATTGCTGCACTCATTATTTTTATAATGGGCGAAGTAAGCGCTTTATTTTTATTGATTCAGTATTCTTTTGTACTGCTACTTATTGGTTTGTCATTGGCTACGGTGGGGCGAGCAACTAAATATACCTATGTTCCTATTCTATTGTTGTTGTTTGCAATCCCGTTACCCTTTGTTATCGAAGTGGTATTAACGGCTAAATTGCAGTTAATGTCATCGTGGCTTGGCGTGGAGTTTATTCGCTTATTCCAGATTCCTGTTTATCTTGAAGGTAATGTGATTGACCTAGGCGTGTATCAATTACAGGTAGTTGAGGCGTGCAGTGGATTACGTTATTTATTTCCTTTAATGAGTCTTGGCTTTATTGCCGCTTATTTTTACCAGGCTTCTTTCTGGAAACGAACCATTGTATTTTTAGCTACGATTCCTATTACTATTTTAATGAACAGTTTTCGAATTGGTGCGATTGGTGTCATGGTGGATAAATGGGGGATTTCCATGGCAGAAGGATTTTTACATGATTTTGAAGGCTGGATTATTTTCATGGCCTGTGCCGTTCTTTTATTTATATTAGTCTGGGCATTGGAACGAGTGACAAACAAAGATCGTTCTTTAGCCGCTGTATTTGGTGTGGTAGCAGTACCTAATTCTTTATCTAGAGCTCGTTTCGTTGCGACGGGCATTAGTAAGCCTTTAATGGTTATTATCCCCCTCTTAATAACCGGCTTGTTGGTGACCCAGCTTATGGATAAACGAACTGAGTTAATACCTGAGCATAAAGAATTTGTGAATTTCCCTGTAGAGTTAGAGGGCTGGCAAGGTAAGCATGAAAAGTTAGATAAAGAAGTTGTCACGAAACTGAAAATGACTGATTATTTACTCGCAAATTACCAGTCAGAGAAGAATCAACCGGCAGTTAATTTCTATGTGGCATACTATGAGACACAGCGTAAAGGCGTCTCTCCGCACTCTCCTCGCGTTTGTATTCCGGGTGGAGGCTGGGAGATTAATGATTTACAACGTACTTCTGCTGGTGGGCACCCTGTTAATCGGGTAATTATTAAAAAGGGCAGTCAACGTCAGTTAGTGTATTACTGGTTCCAAGGCCATGGACGTATTATTGCGAATGAATATATTAATAAGTGGTATCTGCTTATTGACTCTATTGTTAAAAATAGAACAGATGGTGCTTTAGTTCGCATTGTAACCAACGTCGGGCAGAATGAAAGCATCGAAAATGCTGACGCACGAATTATTAGTTTTATGGCAACTATTGAGCCTGAACTAAAACACTATATATTAGATTGAGGAAACAACAATGAACGCATTGAACAAAAAGGTTATTGCTGGATTATTACTAGTCGCTTTAACGGCATGTGGAACCTCAGAAGATAGTGCTGCAAGTTTTGTGGAAAGTGGCAAAGAGTTATTGGCTGAGGGTAAAACTGAAAAAGCACGGCTAGAATTCAAAAATGCAATTCAAGTTGATCCCCGTCAAGCAGCTCCTTATTATCAGTTAGCTTTAATTGATGAAAAAGATCAAAAATGGAGAGGCATGTTTGCCAACTTAACCACGGTTGAGCAATTAGACCCTAACCACCACGAAGCAATTATTAAATTAGGCCAAATTTATTTATTATCTAATAATTTTGAAGTGGCTTCAGAAAAAGCAAATAAAGTAATTGGAGCCGATAACTCTAATATTTTAGCTTGGGTATTACGCGCGTCGATCTTTATGAAGCAGGAACAATTTGATGCTGCAATGAGTGATATTAATCAGGCTTTATCCTTAGATGCTGAAAATATTGAAGCATTATCCGTTAAAACATTAATCCTAAACTTGCAGGGGCAGGCTAAGCAAGCACTAGCTGTGATTGACCAAGCTTTAGAGCTGGAGCCTGAACAGCTGCCATTAACGATGATTAAAATATCGATTCTTGAGCAACAGAAGAATTACTCTGAAATGGAAAGTATTTATCGTGCTCTCCAGTTAAAATATAATGATGCATCATGGGTTGTTATCTCATTGGCTAAGTTGTTTAACAGCCAAGGTCGCTACGATGATGCTAAGCAAGTATTGACTGCGTTTGTAGCTGATAATGGTGATGATTTACAGGCTAAATTATTATTAGTATCCCTAATTGAAACCAAAAGTTCAGCAGAAGCTATTCAGTTGCTTGATGGATATATTGAGGCTCAACCAGATAACTTTGACTTACGGTTTAGTCGGATAAGGTTATATTTGGATGGTAATAATATTGATCCTGCAATTGCCGAGCTTGAACTAGTTGCAGAGATGGATATAGATGGGAGTTATGCTAGAAGATCAAACGTTATGCTGGCTAACTTTGAGTTTCAACAGGGGGAATTTGACGAGGCTAATACAAGGTTGAGTCTGGTTCTATCTGCCGAGCCTGAAGATGAAGCTGCCTTGTTATTAAAAGCTAGAATTGAACTTATCAATAAAGATATTGATGCCGCCGTGACTGATTTAAGGATTGTTTTGAGGAATAATCCTGACTCAGACCAAGCTTTTGTTTTATTGGCTCAGGCATATATGAATAGTGGTTCATCGGAACTGGCCGATGATAATTTTCGTCAAGCTTTAGCTGCAAATCCTAGTAATGTCACAGCCGCTTTATCTGTTGCTAATAGTATGATGCAAGCACGAGACTTGAATCGCACAGAAGAGGTACTGACTAATGCTTTAAAAGGCTCTGGTGATAAGGAAGCTTTATTAAGAGCACTAGCTCAAGTTAAAATAATGAAAAAAGATTGGCTTGGGACAGAAAGTATTGTTGAGTCTTTACGTATTGATAAAAAAGATACGGCATTAACCTATTTTCTCAGTGGTCAAATATCTCAAGGGCAAGCTTATTATGAGAATGCGATAGAAGAGTACAGTGCTGCACTTGAAATGCGGCCCGATTTAACCCGAGCTTTACAGGGGCTAGCTTTTAGTTATTTGCAATTGGGTCAAAAAGAGCAATTAGTTTCGTACTTAACTGCATTTTTAGATAAAAACCCTACTCAGCTTTCTGGATATGGCGTGTTATCAAATGTGTATATGCAAAATAAAGAGTGGGAGAACGCTGTT
>NVVP01000040.1 GCA_002402245.1 Gammaproteobacteria bacterium
GCGGCTATTTCACGTTTAGCAATGTCACTGAATAGGTCGGTCTTATTCATATCTCGACCGGCTTTATGTGCTTGATGACGAGCATGACGTAAACACTGTAAATCTTCAGTATCGAGAACCTTTAAGGCATTAGGACAGTTTTTTTCAACTCGCCAGCCAAATTGTTCTTCCATCATAAAACGGTCGAATAATACGATATCAGGTTGATATTCGCTGACATAAGCATCAAAGCTATCGCAGTTTAAAACAATGCTTTTACTGGATATGCCATCTTCAGCTAAGTCGATCATATGATCGCTTTGTTGTGCTGGCGTAGTAAATTCAACCTGCCAACCTTGCTGACGAAAAGCACGCATGATCGACATCATATGTCGGCCGGCCGCAGATGAGTTAGGCTCTGGCCACACATAGCCAATGACCAGTACTTTGGTCATTTTATTCAGGGCTTGTTGCTTGGTATAGATTGTTGACGGTTAGAATATATAAGGCTTCCACTTTTTTACGTGCCCAAGGTGTTTTACGCAGAAACTTTAAGCTAGACTTTATTGATGGATCGTTGGTAAAGCAACGAATATCGACTCGTACAGCTAATTGTTCCCAGCCATAATACTCAACTAAATGTTCAAGTAGTTTTTCTAAGGTGATGGCATGTAATGGATTATTTGATTGCGTCATTGATTAGGTCATTAATTGAAGAACAGTAGCGTGCTTATTGTTGTAAAATAGGTGCTAATTATATACCTGTTATCATTCAAGATGGATGTTTTTAGTGCTTATAATGGATGGGCTGGCAAGGCATAATAGTGATTTAATAGTCGCTCTATTGTTCACTATTATAACGCCGCTAGCGTATTCATATTGATTGATCACTGGTATCAATGAATTGCCTGCGTTGACGCGGCATCATATTTTCATTCTAGAGTTTGCTATGTCTGTGTCCGCTACATTATTCACTTCGTTCAATGCATCAGTTGATGCTTATAGCTTACCGACTCGATTCACTTATCCTTTTTACTATACGCCGCATCCTCTTAGCCTAGTGGCGGTTGAACAGTTACAGCAACACCTTAAAACTCAAACAGACTGGCAACATGATTTTGGCCTTGAAGCTGATAGTGCTAATGCCATAGGTAAAATGTTTGGCGTATTGGTGGTTGAAAATGAGCAGGGCGAACTAGGCTATTTATCTGCATTTTCAGGCAAGATGGCGGAGAAAAATCACCTACCGAAGTTTGTACCACCGGTGTTTGACATGCTTGATGAACAAGGATTTTTCATCAAAGACCTTAATGTTATTAATCAAGTTAGTGAGCAAATAAAGCAATTAGAACTAAATCCTCAAATAGGAATATTTGAGCAGGCTTTAAATAAACAGATGCAGGCGGGTGATGCGGCTATTTCAGCTCATCGTGCAATCATGATTGAAGGCAGAAAAACACGTAAACAGCAACGTGCCGAGGCAGAGAATAAACTAGATGAACAAGCTTTTAATGAGCTGAAAATTCAACTAAGCACACAAAGCATTAAGCATAAAAATAAACTACGCGATTTAAGCCTTTATTGGAATGAACACATTGCTAAGTTTAGTGAACAGTTAAGCGTATTGACCGATGAAATTACGGCATTAAAAAACCAACGCAAAACGCTTTCAGCCAGCTTGCAACAAAAGTTATTTGATCACTATGTGTTTTTGAACCAAGCGGGTGATGAAAAGAACCTATCAGATATCTTTAAACAAACAACACAGTTAATTCCACCGGCAGGAGCAGGTGAGTGTGCCGCGCCTAAATTATTGCACTATGCTTTCCTGCATCAACTCAAGCCTATCGCCCTAGCTGAATTTTGGTGGGGCAATTCACCCACGTCGCAGATTCGCCAACACTTAAATTTTTATGCCGCCTGCCAAGGGAAATGTCAGCCTATTTTAACGCATATGTTGCAGGGCATTAAGCTGGATGAAAACCCATTATTAATTAATCCTGCCGAAGGTAAAAGTCTCGATATTGTTTATCAAGATGAGATGATGGTGATTATTAATAAGCCGGCTGAGTTTTTATCAGTGCCAGGTAAAAATATTGATGACTCAGTTTATTCACGTATGAAACTCGCATTTCCTCAAGCAACAGGTCCATTGATTGTGCATCGTTTGGATATGTCGACATCAGGTTTGATGGTGATTGCCTTAAACAAAGATGCCAATAAAAACCTACAACAACAATTCATTAACCGCACAGTTGAAAAGCGCTATGTGGCTTTATTAGATGGAGAGGTAACAGGTACAGAAGGCATGATTAAATTGCCACTTCGAGTTGATTTAGATGACAGACCTCGGCAATTGGTGTGTTATGACTATGGCCGATTAGCTGAGACAAAATGGCAATTAATTGAGAAAAAAAATAAACAAAGCAAAGTGTATTTCTATCCTAAAACCGGCCGAACCCATCAATTACGGGTACATGCAGCTCATAGCCTCGGCCTTAATATGCCCATTGTCGGTGATGATTTATATGGCCATAAAAATAAAGCCGATCGACTTCATCTTCATGCTGAAACATTAACGGTTACGCATCCTGTGACAAAAGAAACAATGCACTTTCAAGTCGATGCTGAGTTTTAAATGGCATCTGTTCTGTTGATCACTGTCTAACTGTACTAAAATGAAAGATTACATGCTGATTGATGTAAGAGGTGAGCTCCTTTATTAAATGGGAAGTAGTTATGGAATATGACATTGTAATTATTGGTGGTGGGCAAGCAGGCTTAAGCTTTGCTGCATCGTTGATGGATACCTCATTGAGTATTGCCGTAATAGAAAAACGTGAATTATCACTATTATCTGAGCCTAAACCTGATGGCCGAGAAATCGCCTTAACTCATTTATCGGTTGATATATTAAAGAAACTAGCCGTTTGGCAGTTGATTCCTGAAGAGGTTATTTGTCCGCTTAAAGAAGCCCGAGTCTTTGATGGCGAATCATCATCCTATTTAGACTTCACCAGCCAGAATAAAGAAAAAAATGAATTAGGTTATTTAATCCCTAATTATAAAATTTGCCATGCCTTATATCAGCGAGTTTCAACGGCTGATAATGTTGAATTATTAACCCAGCAGTCTGTAGCGGATGTCACTCGCCAAGCTGATTACTCAACCATTCATTTAGAAAATGGCGATACGATAACAACAAAATTAGTCATTGCTGCTGATAGCCGATTTTCTACTATTCGTAAAAAAATGGGCATTCCAGCCCTAATGCAGGATTTTTCTAAAGTGATGATCGTGGCTCAAATGGATCATCAACAATCACATCAAAACATCGCCTTAGAATGTTTTCATTATGAAAGAACCTTAGCCTTATTACCGATGGTAGGTAATAGTTCATCGGTAGTGATTACGGTTGCAACAGATAAAGTTGATGCGGTGATGAAACAAGATGAAGCTGCTTTTAACCAAGATATGACTCAAGCATTTAGAGGTGAGTTAGGCGAGATGACCTTGCAAGGTGAACGGCACTGTTATCCTCTGATGGGAGTGTATTCACAACAGTTAGTTTCACATCGTTTTGCCTTGATCGGCGATGCAGCTGTCGGCATGCATCCGGTGACTGCACAAGGGGCTAACTTAGGTTTGAGAGGCCAAGATATTCTGGCTGCTGAAATAAAAAAATCAGTAAGAAGAGGGACTGATATTGGAAGCTTAGCCGTGCTTAAAGGCTATGAACGTAAGCAAATTAATATGAACAGAATGATGTATTTCGGCACCAACGGCGTAGTTGCTTTGTTTACTAATGATACGCCGATGGCTAAAAAAATACGTAAGACATTGCTCGCGGTAGTCAAACACTTCCCACCTGTTAAGCACTTAATCTCACATCATTTAACCAATACAAGTAGTGGTATTCGAAAGTTTTTACCTTTCTAAATAGAGCAATATGAAACTAGATTTAACCCATCACCGCCCTGAATTTTTACAAGCAGGTTTATCTCGAGATGAACTTGATGATAATCCATTCAAACAATTCAAACTTTGGTTCGAGCAAGCTGAGCAGGCGGATGTAATTAATCCGAGTGCGATGAGCTTGGCGACATCTGATGGCTTAGAGATTAGTTTACGTACCGTATTACTTAAATATTTTGATGAAAAAGGTTTTGTCTTTTTTACTAATTACGCGTCTAAAAAATCCAAACAAATGGATGAAAACCCACAAGCTGCCTTATTGTTCCCCTGGTTAGCAATTGAACGTCAGGTTAAGGTTAGTGGCCGAGTTGAACGGGTATCAACGGTTGAATCAATGCGTTATTTTGCCTCGCGGCCTAAAGAATCACAATTAGGTGCATGGGCTTCACATCAATCGAGTATCTTACCTTCACGGCAATTATTATTAAGCCAGTTTGAAGCAATGAAAGCCAAGTTCAAACAAGGTGAAATCCCTCTGCCTGATTTTTGGGGCGGTTATCGAATTATTCCTGAGACCATTGAGTTTTGGCAGGGCAGGGAAAATCGTTTACATGATCGTTTTGTCTATCAACGTGTTGATGGCGTGTGGACGATTAGCCGTTTAGCACCCTAGTTTATATTTAAGCTTAGATTTAAGTTTTTAATAAAAAGGCGACTTACCGCTTTCATTTGTTGTGTCGATTTACCACTTCTTGCCATTGCTGATGAGCCATGCATATGGGTGAGGAATAACAAGCTAAGTTCATTAATATCAACCTCAGCAGTTAAATTTCCTTGCTGTTTTTCTGCCGTGAAAAAATCTCTTAAATAGTGTTCAGTATATTGACTGACATATTGAATTCTTTCGGCTGCTTTTTCCGGTAAAGAGTTAGCAATAAGTTCATTTGCAGCCACAGCAATGAAGCAACCTCGTGATGCTGTTGATTCACATAATAACTCAATAAGAGAAAATAAATAGGCTTGAATACGCTCTGTTAGTGACTTGTTTTCCTGGTGAAGGAAGACGGTAGACTTCGATGCATAGGCTTCAATATAGTGATTAGTCGCACTAACAAACAGGTCTTCTTTATTACCAAAACTGGCATATAAACTAGGTTTACTGATGCCCATGGCAGAAGTTAGATCGCTTAAAGACGCACCTAAGAACCCTTTAGTCCAAAAGACATGCATCGCTTGAACAAGCGCTTTTTGTTTATCAAATTGTAGTTGGCGTCCACCGACCATAGCTAAATCACACTCGTTAAAACTAAATCTTGACTTTCAATTATACCGATCGGTATGATTATATCAACTGTACTGATCGGTACGTTATTTTTATATTGAAAATAAACTTAAATAAGGCGAACAAAATGAGTGTAGATATTAAAGGTAAAATTGCATTAGTCACCGGTGCAAATAGAGGGATTGGTAAGGCGATTGTTGAATCATTTATTGCTCATGGGGCAGAGAAAGTATATTTAGCGGTACGCGACACGGCATCAGTATCAGCATTGAAAGATAAATTTGCAGATCGTGTTGTGCCTATCTATGTCGATATGACTAAGCCTGAATCAATTATTGAATTAGCTAAAGTGGCCATTGATGTTCAAGTGGTGGTTAATAATGCGGGTATTTTAAAAGTAGCTAAACCATTAGATGATCATGCTGAAGAAGCATTCACACAAGAACTYACAGTGAACACCTTTGGTTTGATGCGTATGGCTAAAGCATTTGTACCGGTGTTAGAGAGAAATGGTGGAGGTGCATTTGTACAATTAAACTCAGTGGCTTCAATTAAAAACTTTGCTGATGTTACTTCCTACTCTGCGTCTAAAGCCGCATCTTATTCGATGACACAAGGTTTGCGAGATCAAGTGCTAGATAAGGGCATACAGGTGTTAAGTGTTCACCCTGGACCTATCAGCACGGATATGGCAGCAGAAGCAGGTATGGCTGAGATGGGCGAACCGACATCAGTGGTATCAGAAGGTATTGTGAGTGCACTTAAATCAGGTGAGTTCCATTTATTCCCTGATACTATGGCAAAACAATTTTGGGATTCATACCAATCNTATGCCGCTGGTTTTATTGAAAATACCGGCGCTGAAAGTTAATATTAAAACTCTCTAGCTAAACTAGCCAAACGGGATTTTAAAATCCCGTTTGTCCTATTTATAATTATCTACTGTAAGGAACCACTGTGAGTAACAGTAAAAGCTTATTAAGCTCACTTATAATATTTTCGTGTCTGTTATTACTGATTAACTTTGGCTTACGGTCATCAATGGGCTTTTTTCTAACGCCTATTTCAGACACCTTTTCTTATGGCCGAGAAGTGTTCGCCTTTTCTCTCGCCCTGCAAAATCTATGTTGGGGACTATTTCAGCCAATAGCAGGGGCATTTGCAGATCGCTTTGGCACGTTCAAAACACTGATATTGGGCACAGTTCTTTATGCCGCAGGTCTCTATTTCACCTCGGTTGCTGAATCGATGTTTGATTTGCATATGGCGGCGGGTTTGTTAATAGGAATGGGCATTGCCGGAACAGGCTTTGGTATTGTATTGCCAGCCATGGCAAGAATGGTATCAGCTGAAAAAAGGGCGATGGCATTAGGCTTGGGTACTGCGGCTGGATCAGCTGGGCAATTTTTAGTGATTCCTGTGGCACAAGAACTACTGACTAGTTATGGCTGGCAGCTTACTTTAGTGATGCTTGCATGTGGTGCTTTAGCGATGCTGGCTTTGGCGATTCCATTTGCTAAAGATAAAAATAAGGTGGAAGAGAGTCAATCGACTGAAGATTTAACCATGAAACAAGCGGTGATTGAGGCAACGACTAATAAACATTATTGGTTGTTAATTGCTGGTTTCTTTGTCTGTGGTTTTCAACTGGCTTTTATCACTGTGCATATGCCATCTTATCTTGCCGATAAAGGTTTTGATGGTCAGGTAGCGGTTATTTGTTTATCACTGATTGGTTTGTTTAATATTATTGGTTGTTTATTATTTGGTTACTGGTCGGGCAAACACTCTAAGAAAAACTTATTAGGGCTTATTTACCTATTCAGAGCCATTGCCATTGCTGCTTTTATGATTTATCCAATCAGTGTTACATCGATTTATTTATTTGCGATTGTGACCGGCTTTTTATGGTTAGCCACCGTACCTGCTACCTCAGGCATCGTGGCGCAAATGTTTGGCCTTAAATATATGGGCACATTGTATGGCATTGTATTTTTGAATCATCAACTAGGATCCTTTACTGGTGTGTGGTTAGGTGGCTATTTATATGATAAAACTGGATCGTATGACAGTGTATGGTGGAGTGCAGCTGCGATTGCCTTAGTCACTGCCATTATTCATATTTTTATTGATGACCGACCTATAGCTAGGATTAGAGCATCGCTTACTCCGACTCCAGCATAACAACACTCACTGTGCAATGACGTAACTAGAACTGGCATCAACGGGTAACTCATTAAGTGAATGTTTCATTTCGTTGACGTCTTCCATTGGGCTGCGACCAAAAAGACGTTTATATTCACGGCTAAATTGTGAGCTACTTTCATAGCCTACTTGCAGTGCAGTGGATGCTGCTGTGCCACCACCTTGAATCATTAATGTACGTGCTTTATGCAGACGGGTTTTTTTCAAATATTGCATTGGTGATGTGGTGGTGACTGTTTTAAAATTGGCATGAAAGGCCGCCACACTCATACCCGCTTCTGCCGCTAAGCGATTTACATTAAGCTCACTAGCAAAGTTACTGTGAATTAAACGTAATGCTTTACCGACTTTACCGACATTATTTTGATGAGACAGTGCAGCGCGTACAGCGGAACATTGTTCACTGGTTAAAGCCCGATAATGAATTTCTCGAATAATAGACTGGCCAATAATAGCACTATCATCTTTTGATTCTAAGGTGTTAAGTAGGCGGGTTACGGCATTGACCATATTATCATCCATAGTAGTAGATACAATGGCTTTAGGCTGGCATGCATCACTGACCTGAGTACAGTCTAAGGCTAATAATAGTTCAGAAATAATACTTAAATCAAGGCGAATTAAAATAGCGAAAAAAGGTTTACCGTCTGTTGCAATCGTTTCACTTTCAAACGGTAATGGAACAGATAAAACTAGAAATTGCTGAGCATTATAATGGAAGGTTTCTTGCCCTAAATAACCAATTTTATTACCTTGGCAGACAATGACAATACTCGGTTCATACAGCACAGGGCTTCTAGGTGATGAATGATTTTGTCGATATAATTTAACACCCTCAATATGAGTTAAAGTGAAACCTTCACTGGGGGCTAGTGAGTTTAAATTAGAAATCATAGCGATCACCTTAATGTCATCATGTAATCGAATAATTATGAGGAAAATAAAGTTAATAGGCAATAGAACGGTAGTATTAATAGCCTATTAATTTGTAGGGTAATAGTTTTAGGCAATAGATAGATAGCAATAGGTATTCATATATTTTTGTATAAGTCATACACTACTGTTCTAATTTGAAAGGCTACGCCTATTCTAACCTTGTCACTAATAAAGGATGACCTAATGAAAAAGAAGCTGAATCAGGTATTAAATATTGCCATGGGAATGATGCTCGGAATGACATCATTTTCTTCACTAGCTGATGTTGATGAGGTAAGAGAAAACCTAACTAGACTTAATGTTCCGGCCGGCTTTAAAGTCGATATTTATGCCGAAGTGCCTGGTGCAAGACAAATGACATTGGGTACCACAGGCACTGTTTTTGTAGGCACACGAGATAATAATGTCTACGCCGTAGTGGATAAAAACAAAGATCATATAGCCGATAGTGTACTGACTATGATGGATGATATGAAGGTGGCTAATGGTGTCGCCATGCATAATGGCCATTTATATGTGGCTGAGCAACACCGTATTACCCGTTATGCTGCACCAGATTTTGATCTTAAACTACCGTTTAAACAAATGCGTGAAGTGATTTATGACACGCTACCTGATAAATTCCACCATGGCTGGCGTTACTTAACTTTTGGCCCTGATAATAAGCTATATGTAACGATTGGTGCACCGTGTAATATTTGTGATCCTGAAGGTATTGAAGCCTCAATCATTAGAATGGATGCTGATGGTAGCAATGTAGAAGTGTATGCCAAAGGCATTCGTAACTCAGTAGGTATGGATTTTTACCCAAATAGTAATACGCTGTATTTCACCGATAATGGTGTTGATATGATGGGCGATGATATTCCTCATGGCGAGTTGAATGCTGCACCAAAAGCAGACATGCACTTTGGCTTTCCTTTCTACGCCGGTGGTCATGAGCGTCAGAAAGACTGGCAAGATAAAACACCACCACAAAAAGTGACGTATCCAGAATTAGAACTTCAAGCTCATTCTGCAAACTTAGGCTTTAAATTCTATACAGGCACACAGTTCCCAGCTGAATTTAATAACAATGCCATTATTGCTCAACATGGTTCATGGAACCGAAATGAACCCGTGGGTTATCAGCTGATTCGTGTTCAATTTGATGAAAATAAACAAGTGATTNGMASTGANNTSWYCAWTSANGKTYRSYTRRRYAWCRRMSANMATSWGNGRGCYKACCTACTGACGTATTACAAATGCCTGATGGTTCTTTATTAGTGTCAGATGATTATAACGGTGTGATTTATCGCATTAGTTATGGTGAAGGAAAAACCGCCTTAAACGTCACTAATACAGTGAATGATCTGGTTATGCCTGAGTCAGCCGTTAGTCATCCAGATGGCCGTGTGTTTATCACTGAAATTGGTGGTTTTGGTACGAATGGTGACGGTAAAGTCACTCAGTTAAATAAAGATGGATCGAGACAGACTTTAATTGATGGTTTAGATGATCCTAAAGGTATGGATTTATTTGAGAATCAACTTTATATCGCTGATATCAACCAAGTGATTCGTGTTGATTTACAGGGTGAAAAAACCGTTATTGCTAAAGCCAGTGACTTCCCTACTAAAGCTGTTTTCTTAAATGATATTGAAATAGATGGTCAAGGTAATGTCTATGTATCTGATAGCGGTGATGATAATGGCAAAGGCGCTGCTATTTATAAAATCAGCCTTGAGGGTAAGGTGACTGAGGTTCTTGGTGAAAAATCAGGTATTAAACGTCCGAATGGTTTGTTAATGGATGGGCCGAATAAATTATTAGTGGCTGATTTTGGCACAGGTGATTTATTTCAACTGAGTCTTGCAGGTAAAGCTAAGCTAACTCATTTAAATAGTGGTTTTGGTGGGGCAGATGGTCTGGTGCGTGATAGTGATGGTTTGTTATACATTAGTGATTGGGCCAATGGCAAAGTATGGCAGTTAACCGATCCTAAAGCGACGCCACAGTTAATTACTGAAGGTCATCAATCAGCAGCCGATCTTTCTCTTTCGGTCGATGGTAAAACAGTTTTAATGCCTGATATGAAAGCAGGGCAGTTAGTCCCTTTAATGATTAAATAAAAGGGATGGTCCAAATAAAAAAGCCGGCTTATGCCGGCTTTTTTTATGCTTATTTTGAGCAGGCTGTTTCATCAAGTAATGTAGCTGCCAAACAAATCTGGCTAAATTCTTCTACATCTAATGAAGCGCCGCCTATTAAACCTCCATCTACATCGGGTTTAGAGAAGATAGCCTGCGCATTATCAGGCTTCACACTACCACCATAAATAATACGAATAGCCTCAGCACTGGCTTCATCATGTTGAGCAATACGCTGACGCATAAAGGCATGAATTTCTTGTGCCCATTCAGGTGTGGCAGATTCGCCAGTGCCAATTGCCCACACAGGTTCATAGGCAAGAACTGTTTTAGCTAATGTTTCAGCCCCCTTATGCTCAATTAATACATCGAGTAATCGAGCAATCACTTCCCGTGTTTTACCTGCTTTATAATCTTCAGCAGACTCGCCAATACAAATGATTGGAATCAGATCATGTTCAATCGCCATTTCATATTTCTGGGCGACAATTTGGTCGAGTAGAGCTTGGTCTAGATCGAGTTGGTCATATAAACAACGCCGTTCTGAATGACCAATCAATACATAATCACAACCAAATCCTTTGATCATGGAAGCGGAGATCTCTCCCGTGTAAGGGCCATCATCATAGGCCGACACATTTTGTGTGCCCCAATGTAAGTGAGAACCTGTTAATATTTGTTGTGCATCTTTTAGATACACTGCGGGTGGGAAAATAGCGATATCAATCGCAGATGATTTTTCGTCCTGAAGCAACTTTTGTTCTAGTAGCTCGGCATGCTCTAAAATATTCTCAAGGAGTACTGTAGAGCTCTCATCCGGGTTGTTCATTTTCCAATTACCGGCAACGAGTGGCTTACGCATAAATTTTACCTTTTTAACGTGTGTACGGTGCCAACACAGCGTGCTGGCATGTTTAACTATTTATTCATGATTAAGAGCAACTCTGGATAATTAGCTTAAACGTCTTGATGGTATGAAACCAAACGATCAACTTCATTTTTTGAACCTAAAATAACCGGCACACGTTGATGAATATCAGTAGGTGTCACTTCTAGGATTCGTTCACGTCCAGTTGAACACGCCCCCCCGGCTTGCTCGACAATAAAGCCCATCGGGTTAGCTTCATACATCAACCGTAATTTACCCGGCTTGCTTGGGTCACGGTTATCATAGGGATACATGAAAATACCGCCACGAGTTAGCACGCGATAAACTTCAGCTACCATTGAAGCTACCCAACGCATATTAAAGTTCTTATTACGCGGGCCATCAGTACCTTGTATGCATTCCTCCACATAGCGCCGTACCGACGGTTCCCAGAAACGTTGGTTTGACATATTAATAGCAAACTCTTGCGTGTCTTCAGGGATAGTCATATTAGGATGAGTTAAGATAAACTCACCCACATCTTGATCCAAGGTAAAGCCATTCACACCTTGGCCGGTAGTAAGTATCAACATGGTAGATGGGCCATATAAAACAAAGCCAGCACACACCTGTTTTGTACCTGCTTGCAAGTAATCTTCAAGCTGGGCATCTACACCTTGTTCACTCTCTAAAATAGAGAMAATAGTACCCACCGTTAGGTTTACATCAATATTTGATGAACCATCAAGWGGATCAAATAAGGCCAAATATTTTCCTTTTGGATACTGTTTTGGAATGGCAATCGGTTCGTCAATCTCTTCCGATACCATGCCAGTAAGATGGCCGGTCCAATTTAATGCATCAACCATGATGTCATTAGTAATAATATCCAATTCTTTCTGGGTTTCACCTTGAATATTTTCTGTTGCAGCGCTACCTTGAATGCCGGTAATTGCACCACGGTTAACGGTATGTGATATTGCTTTACAGGCTGATGCAATATCATTTAATAATGCGGTAAAGTCGCCTGATGCATGCGGGGTAGTACGTTGCTGTTCAATAAGAAACTGGCTTAAACGTGTTTGTGTACTCATAGTGTTATTTCTCCAATACTGATTTCAATACACCTTCATTGTTGAGCTTTAAATGAATGAAGGTGTAATTAACTAACTTTAATTGCTAGTTCACCACGGGTATAACGAAGACTCATATCATTCAGAGAAATCGCTTTAATTTTACTGGCATGACCAGCACTACCAAATGATTGGTAACGTGATTCACAAATAGCTTGCATAGCCGCTTTAGCCACGGCATAAAATTTACGCGGGTCAAAGTCAGAGGCATTTTTTTCTTGGGCTAGATATTGGCGAATAGAACCGGTTGAAGCCATGCGTAAGTCGGTATCAATATTCACTTTACGTACACCAAATTTAATTCCGGCTACGATTTCATCAACAGGCACACCATAGGTTTGTGCAATATCGCCACCGTAATCGTTAATCACTTTTAACCAATCTTGAGGCACTGAACTAGAGCCATGCATAACAAAGTGAGTATTAGGCAACTTCTGCTGGAGTATCTTTAAGTGGCTAATCGCTAATACATCACCGGTAGGTGGTTTACTGAATTTATAGGCACCATGACTGGTTCCAATGGCTACAGCCAAGGCATCAACTTGAGTTTGGCGTACAAATTCAACCGCTTCATCAGGATCTGTCAGTAGTTGGCTATGATCGAGTTTTTCATCACTACCATGACCATCTTCTTTCCCCATCATGCCGGTTTCTAATGAACCTAAACAGCCAATTTCACCTTCAACTGATACACCACAAGCATGAGCAATTTCAGCTACAGTACGAGTGACACCCACATTGTATTCAAATGAAGAGGGCGTTTTCATATCAGCCATTAATGAACCATCCATCATCACCGAGCTAAAGCCTGATTGAATTGAACGCGTACAGATTGCAGGCTCAGAACCATGATCTTGATGCATTACCACAGGGATATGAGGGTATTCTTCAATTGCCGCCAAGATTAAATGACGTAAGAAGGGTTCGCCTGCATATTTACGTGCACCGGCTGAGCCTTGCAAAATAACCGGGCTATCAACTGCATCGGCTGCTTGCATGATCGCTTGAACTTGTTCCATATTACTGACATTGAATGCAGGAACAGCAAAGTCGTGTTCGGCCGCATAATCTAATAATTGTCGCAATGATACTAATGCCATATTTCCACCTTCTATTAACTAACGTAAACGAGTGGCCAAATAGCTGATTGATGCGTGCGAAATCATCGATTAGAGTTCAGTACTTGGCTAACAATTTCATGTTATTAACACGCTTAGATATTTAAACGTGCAAACTTACTGAGGATTCCAGTATAGGTAAATTAAATTACAAAATGAAGTCATATGTTTTTATTATTTGCATAAGATATTCTTATGCATGACTTGTTATTTATAACTATAAATTGGTTTTAATGAGTAAAAACCGCAGCTTATATGAGGTTATTGCCTGAGATTAACTTAGACAATAGATCAGTTTAACGGCGATAAATAGTCTCAATTAAGTGAAAACCAAACTTTGTTTTCACTGGGCCATGTACTTTTAACAGCGGTTTCTTGAATACCACATTATCAAATGCTTTCAACATTCGACCAGGTGGAAACTCACCTAAATCCCCACCTTGCTTAGCCGATGATTTACATAAAGAGTGTTTTTTAGCCAACTTAGAAAAGTCTTCACCCTTAGCTAATTGTTGCTTTATTTTTTCGGCTTCTTCTTTTGTTTTGAGCAAAATATGTCGAGCAGCTGCCATTGCCATAATAATTAATCCTTAATAGTGGTAGATCATGATGCTAGATTTAAGGTGTTAACAAACCACTGACTAATATCTTCAATTTGTTCACGGCATACAGAATGATCCATCGGGTAAGACTTGAATTCTACTGAATACCCCTTGCTAAGCAATAATTCAGAACTGACTTCTGACAAACTAAAAGGCACAACAGAATCATCAGTACCATGATGAATAGCAATGGCTAAGTCTTGGTTAGCAGGGTTGAACTGAATACTATCTTTAGTGGCGAAGTAGGTTGATAAAGCTAATAAACCAGCTAACTTGTTAGGGAAGGAAAGCGCTGTTTCAAACGCCACCGCACCGCCTTGAGAGAAGCCCGCAATGATAATACGTTCGCTGTTAATACCGCGTGCTATTTCATTATTAATAAAATCAATAATGGCATTAACGGAGTTTTTAAGCTGAAGCTCATCGACTTTTCGTTCAATTTTCATTTCAACAATGTCATACCAGGCTGGCATCACAGCACCATTATTAATCGTCACCGCAAGAGAAGGTGCATGAGGAAAGATAAAGCGTATCGCTGCATTTTCAGGCAAATCTAATTGCTCAACAATGGGCTCAAAATCATGACCATCAGCCCCTAGGCCATGTAACCAGATAATTGATGCATTGGGCTGGTCATTGGTTTCAACTTCAACATGGGGTAATAATTGGGTCATAGTCTGGCTCTAATTTAATCTGAGTAAGGATGAGGTCTATTTTAACATCTTGCTAGGCAATTTTTAGCCTTTTTTGATAATGACGTAATACGATATAAAGCCCAATTGCAGGGAATACATGCTTGATACTATGGCCACTAACGACACCCAGTAGTTGATGAATTTCAACATCGAAGCTTTCACATAATTTAGCGGCTGCATAGCTGATGATAAGCAGCCAATAAGCAGATACCCCATTAAATTTTGAACGATAAAAAATCAATATGATAGGAATAGTTAACATAGGGAAAAATTGAGCCACGGCATAATAACGCAAATCCCCTGCCCCTGATTGCTCACTGAACCACCAGTATAAAACGGAAGCAATGCTGACCATAATTAAGGGAAGAAGCAGTAATTTACCCCACTTTTCAGAGATGAATTCACTAATAATCACTGCGTATAAGCCCATGAAAGCAATAGTCATCGGTATGCGATCCCACAATAAGGTGTCATTGTTGGGGGCTAGGTGATAGTAACTTGAGCCTAAACCAACCAATGCCGAGCCAAGATACAGCATGATATAAGCAAGCTTGTTGGATTCGACAATGGTTAGGCTGTGAGCTTCTTTTTTTAATAGACTTAAGCCAATGATGCCGACAATAAAAAAGGGCAGGTTGGATAATACATTGAGTGCATTAGGTAGGCTGACTAAAGTAAGTGAATCAGAAAAATGGTGATAGCTGGGATCTTGAGCAATAGGCTCAACAATAAAAAAGGCTATGATCACACTGATGGCTGTAAATAGCAGTAGCGAAGCACCTAACTTTTCATTTTTTAGATTCATATCAACAGTTAATATTTAGATTAAGATGTTTTAAATTATGCTTGCTGAAATTGATAAGGAGAAACGTCTAATGCTGCTTGGCCCTGTCTCATCAGCCAAAGATCGTGAGCATTTTGTAGTTTAAGCCAATGTGGTGCAGAAGGTTTTCCAAACGCTAATTCTAAACGAACAGCCATTTCAGGTGTAATTGAACCTCGGGCATTGAGTACCTTAGAAAGGGTTTTTCGACTTATATTTAAATGCTGAGCTGCATCCGTAATGGTTAAGTCCAAGGCCTCAATTATAAGTTCTTTTAATATTTCCCCTGGGTGTGCGGGGTTAAACATAGTCATTAGTGGTAATCCTCATAGTTTACTATTTCTACATCACGYMYASTGRATMKMWWSYKTATTNCKYSWAKKWMYRYWWWSYMSRRSWGMYYMWWKRTMYTYWSYAYWGSMTWWRWKTSTAWSYAKMAAKRKSCCTGGRAGATCCATATCGTCTGGTATTTCAGCTTGATCTAARTTAGTTAAAATAAGCCGTARTTTGYTCTCATGTTTC
Source organism: Gammaproteobacteria bacterium (assembly GCA_002402245.1). Taxonomy (GTDB): domain Bacteria; phylum Pseudomonadota; class Gammaproteobacteria; order Nitrosococcales; family Methylophagaceae. The sequence continues at coordinate 16,208 of NVVP01000040.1, forward strand.
TTCTGTATRCCAGCAGTATTGCCWGAACTGTAGAATTTTTGAAGWCCTTTATGGATAAAGTTCTTWATCATGGATTTATTGTAACCCCTAAGGTTKCRATAAGAWAGTTTAATTATTTTAGCTGTAACAATCAGCCCAATTACTCGTCAGTWGTTTATTNACAGCCTANTTTATTGGAGCAAACATGCCTTATTTAGCAGTGATTTTTTTACTCTTTTCCCACAGTGTTTTRGCSWTTGAATTTAGTAGTGGTGATACCAAGGCAACGGTGGTCGAGCTTTATACATCAGAAGGGTGTAGTAGTTGTCCGGCTGCTGATAAATGGTTATCGACGTTGAAAGACGAACCTAGATTATTTAAAGATGTTATTCCCATGGCATTTCATGTTGATTATTGGGATTATCTTGGTTGGAAAGATCCTTGGGCTCAAGCCGCATTTTCAGAACGACAACGCCAATTAGCAGGCCAGGGAACTTACAATAAAAACCCAGCATTTGTCGGCTTACTTTCTCAAGTGTATACACCTGCTTTTACGGTGGCAGGACGGGAATGGTCGGGTTGGTATAGAAATCAAAAACTACCACGAATTAAGCAAGAAAAAACCGGCATATTATCAGCCCAATTGAATGGCCAACAATTAACGGTGCAGTATTCAGATGAAGGTGATTATGAATTAAATATTGCCTATTTAGGCATGGGGCTGGTGAGCAAAGTCATCGCTGGCGAAAACCGCTCACGTGAGTTACATCATGACTTTGTAGTATTAACCCTGCTAAAACAAACAGGCTCATCAACATGGCAGCTTGATTTGCCGGCTATCCCTAAACAAAGTCAGCAACAGACTGCGATAAGTATTTGGCTGACTAAAGTTGATTCATTAGCCATTGAGCAAGCTGTGGCAGGTGTTATTGATTGATGATCTAACGGAGTTATTTAACTGCTTTTTGATCTACTATTACTTCATTATTAGGCTGTTTTTTAAAGTAGGCGTTATATATTCCGTAGCCGATGGTTCCAATTGATATACAGAAATATAATGCCATTCGAGTCCAGTAGCCTTGAGGGTCTTCACTTAATAAGATACTGTCGAGATGCACCTCTAGACGTCGTCCGAAATGCCATCCTGAATACCAATTAAGCCTTAATGCCTCGCCCGAGGCTAAACATTGTAAGAGGATACTGAATATAGTAAAGCCAATGGTTAATGGCATATATTTTTTGGGAAGAAGCGTACCAATGAATAAAACGAAAAAGAAGCTGCTACCAGCCATGCCTATTAGCCAGTTATCATTACCTGAAGATTTTAAGTCGAGGGCCGTAACGAGTAAAAGAATAGAAATAGATAATGCGGCCAATTTAATAAGTAGTGAACCCATTTAGTTTTACCCTATATCTTAAGCAATAGCAGTGTTAGCCAATCATTATTACGTTAATAATGATTGGCTAGATTAATTCTGTTTTAAGCTTGGCTTATTAGCGTAACTTTCTGTTAAATAAGTTAAGTGCTAGTTGATAGCCTAATTGAGCTGTTTGAGCATCATAACGGCCGCCATCACCTTCATCACGCATAAAGGCGTGTTCGGCATTAAACTCATGCCATGTGAATGAGATATCTGTTTCATTTAGAGTTTGGTAAATCTTTAAACGGCCTTCAGCAGGGACGTGATTATCTTGCTTGCCCCAAATCATCAGCAACTCACCTTTAATGTCATCCAAACGTTCCATGCTGTGTTGGCCTGGAGCATTAGGAATCATTTGAATGTGTAAATCAGTCGCATAAAAACAAGCAGTACCTTTAACTTCTGGCTGTAATGCAGCACGGAATGCTAAGTGACCACCAATACAATAACCCATTGCACCGAAGTGATCATTGCACCAGTTTTGCTGTTTAGCAAAGGCGATCATAGCGACATTGTCAGAATCATAACCTTGCACATCTTTAGCTTCTTTATCCGCATTGCCTTTTTCACGGCCAGCATCGTCATAACCTAATACCGTGCCGATAGGGTTAAGCTCATGGAATACTTCTGGCACTAATACGGCATAACCTTGGCTAGCCATATATTTAGCTGCACGTTCGATGGGACCGGTTTGTTGAAAAATTTCTGAATAGAACAAAATGGTAGGGTAACTACCTTCACCGACAGGACGGTGGATATAAGTACGCATCWCGCCTGTTGGCGTATCAAGATCAGCGAAATGGCTTTGAATTTTCATGTTAGCTCTTTGGTTTAGTTTTAAATAAGGTGTTTATAGCGAGATATAATATCGAACCGGTATTGTACCCGTATTTTGACTGTTTTTTGTTACTTTAAAATAAAAAGTAAGTAGGCTATTTATTTGGCTATAGCCATGATGTTACTGAGGTTATAGCCATGATGTTACTGAGGTTATAGGAGTTGTGTGTTTTTATTTTTTTAAGTAAAGCCTTTCTGCTAAACTAAGCTTTATGAAATCCTATTCTTTAATCATTTTTATCATCTTTAATATGTTGGCCATAAACGTGGCATCAGCAGTTAATGTCGATGGTCAAGATATTGAATATCATGAATTAGATATTCAGCAGCATGATCATGATGATTTAAGCGAAGCGGATGATGACACTGATTGTAATCATTCATGCCATATCTCATCACATATGATTGGTTTAATTTCTTCAAACACACATTTGTTTGCTACTGATAACTACTCTGCTTCTTTTCGCAGTCATATCAAGACTGTATCGCTAGTTTTAAAGTTACGAGCTCGCCCACCTAAAGCCTGATTTATAAAATCTAAATACTGTCTTGTGGATTTGATTATTCACCTGCCAGCCATATTTTATATTCCAATCAGGGTTTCCCATGAAAACTACAAATCGAATTAAATCGATATTGCTTAGTTGTGCATTAATTCAACTACTTTTCCCTCTCATACTCAGTGCTGAGCAACATAATGAGCATGACGAGCACCAACAACATACGCAACACGAAGAGAGTGACGAACATGAACAAGGCGTCGTCACCTTATCAACACAACAGATGGATGCCGCCGGTATTAAAGTCAGCTCATTAGCATTGAGTGAAGTAAATACTATTGTTAATGCGCCAGGAAGAGTCGTATTTAACCGTTATAAAACAGTGTCGATTACACCTAGAATTACCTCACAACTGGTTAAACGTTATGTTGCTTTGGGCGATAGCGTTAAGCGTGGCCAAGCTATTGCTAGCTTATCTAGTGTCGACATGGCCGAAGCTCAAGGTAATTTATTATTAATGCATCGGGAATGGAGTCGAGTCCAAAAACTAGGCACCAATATTATTACTGAAAAGCGCTATACACAATCACGTGTAGATTGGCAGTTAGCCAAAGCTAGAGCGATTGCCTATGGTATGACTGAAAATCAAGTCACCTCATTTGTTAAAAATAAACAGTTTTCTAAAGCGAATGGTTTATTTACTCTGGTATCGCCTATTAATGGCACTGTTTTAGAAGAAGATTATATTAAGGGCCAGCAAGTTGAGGCTGGGGATGAAATTAACCTAATTACCGATGAATCTAGTTTGTGGGTGTTGGCTAATGTCTCGCCCAAATTAGCACGTAATATCCGTGTGGGTAATAAGGCTACCGTTCACGTTGATGAGCAGATTTATCCGGCTAAGGTGATACAAATATCACATAGTGTTAATGAAGTTACACGCACTAATCTGGTTCGTTTAGGTGTGGATAATAAGCTGGATGAATTACATAGTGGTTTGTTTGTTGATACGCAAATTCAATTAGAAAATAAGTCTAAAACGATGGTTTTAACCGTCTCTGATTCAGCTTTATTACGCAGTGAAGATGGCGATTGGCAAGTCATGGTTGAGCAAGATCATCCCACTGAGTTTAAAGCGGTAGAGGTTTTAGTTAAGCGTGTTATTAATGGTATAGCGGTGATTGAAGGGTTAGAGCCAGGCACATCCATTGTCACTCAAGGTGCTTTTTTTGTTCAGTCTGAACTGGCAAAAGGCAACTTTGAAGTTCATAACCACTAATATTAGGAACCACTATGTTTAACTTATTAATAGAGCGCGCTGTAAGCAACCGCTTGATGGTTGTTTTAGTGTTAGTTTCATCATTACTCGCTGCCATGCTGGTGATACCTAAACTTAATTTAGATGCCTTTCCTGATGTATCCAATGTGCAAGTTTCAATTAACACTGTATCAGAAGGGTTGGCATCAGAAGAGGTGGAGAAGTTAATCACCTTTCCAATAGAAGCGGTGATGTACAGCTTGCCCAATGTGGAAGAGGTACGCTCAATTTCAAAAACAGGTTTGTCGATTGTGACGGTGGTATTTGAAGAGGGTACGGATATCTACTTTGCTCGCCAACTGGTTTTTGAACGCTTACAAGCAGCAAAAGAACAGGTACCAGAAGGTGTTGGTCTGCCACAAATCGGCCCTAATACATCAGGCTTAAGTATGGTGTTTCAGTATGTTTTAGAAGCGGATGATCCTGAACAATATAATTTGATGGAATTACGTAGCTTGAATGACTGGCTGGTAAAGTTATTGTTGATGCCAGTTGAAGGTGTCACTGAAATTTTGTCTTTTGGTGGTGAAGTACGTCAATACCAAGTCAAAGTCGATCCTAATAAACTACTTTCTTATAATATTAGTGTTGATGATATTGCCGCTGCGATAGAAAAAAACAATCGTAATTCAGGCGGTTGGTATATGAATCGTGGTGATGAGCAATTACTCATTCGTGGAGTGGGCTGGTTAAGTCCTGAGCAAGAGGGTTTAGCCGATATTGCTGCTATTCCACTTAAACAAGAAGCGGGCAGTATTGTTCATATTGGTGATGTGGCAAAAGTAGAATTCGGTGCTGAAATTCGTCAAGGTGCGGTTACCCTATCTCGTCGAGATAAAAATGGTGTTGCAGAGTCATTAGGTGAAGTAATGACGGGTGTCGTATTAAAACGAATGGGCGCCAATACTAAAGCGACTATTGATAGTATTCATGCTCGCTTGCCATTGATTCAACAAGCCTTACCTGATGGAGTGACAATTAAGCCGATCTACGATCAATCTGTTTTAGTGGAACAAGCAGTTTCTACTGTTAATACTGCCTTGATAGAAGCCAGTGTATTGATTTTAGTTACCTTATTGTTTTTCTTAATGAATCTACGTGCCACGGTATTAGTATTATTATCGGTTCCTTTATCAATAGGCCTGGCTTTGATGGTTATGGCTTATTGGAATATATCGGCCAACCTAATGTCATTGGGGGGATTAGCCATTGCAATAGGTATTATTGTCGATGGTTCGGTGGTGATGATGGAAACTATTTATAAGCGACTTGCTGATAATGAACAGAGTCGTTTAACTGATATTCCTGCATTAATTATCGCCTCGGCCCAAGAAGTAGCTAGGCCAATTTTCTTTGCCGTTATTATCATTACGATTGTTTTTGCACCTTTGTTTTCATTACAGGGTGTTGAAGGCAAGCTGTTTCAGCCCATGGCTGTTTCAATTATTTTGGCGATGTTAGCTTCACTATTAGTAGCTTTAATTGTGGTGCCTGCACTGGCTGCCTACTTGTTTAAAACAAGAGTAAAAGAAAAGATTAACCCCGTCTTTGTACTAATCGAAAATAGCTACCGCTTTATGTTGTTAGCAGCATTAAAAGCCAAGTCGATTGTTGTTATTACTTCGGCAGGGTTATTTGTTGGAGCTGTATTATTAATCCCCCAGCTTGGTACTGAGTTTGTGCCAGAGTTAGAAGAAGGAACCATGAATGTACGTATTACCTTGGCTCCCTCGGCAAGTATGGCTACATCATTGACTGTGGCGACTAAAATAGAACATATCCTAATGGGGTTTCCTGAAGTAAATTATGCCACTAGCCGTATTGGTCGAGCTGAAATAGGAGGAGATCCTGAGCCAGTATCTAATATAGAAATATATATTGGCACTAAGCCAGTGAATGAATGGACCAGTGCTGATAACCGACAAGCATTACAAGTGTTAATGGAGGAAAAAATGTCTGTTATGCCTGGCTTATTGTTTTCATTTTCACAACCTATTGCCACACGAGTAGATGAGTTATTATCAGGCACTAAAGCACAATTGGCGATTAAACTTTTTGGCCCAGATTTAAAGGTGTTAGCTGACAAAGGATCGGCAATAGAACAACTGGTCAAAAGTATTTCAGGAAGCACCGCTGTCGCAATGGAACAGATTAGTGGCGAAGCACAATTAGTGATTAGACCGAATAGAAAACTACTTGCACGCTATGATATTTCTATTGACCAAGTGATGAGTTTGGTTAGTGACTCTATTGGTGGTAAAACAGCTGGGCAAGTTATTAATGGCAATGAACGTTACGATATTTATGTGCGTTTGGATGATAAATATCGCGATAATATTCAAAGTATTAAATCGCTCATATTACAATCAAGCAGTGGTGCATGGCTAAGGTTAGAAGATGTTGCAAATGTGGAAATAGAGTCAGGTTCTCCCCAAATTAGACGTGAAGATGTACAGCGTCGAGTAGTGATTGAAGCCAATGTTCAAGATCGTGATATGGGAGGTTTCGTCGCTGAAATTAATCAACGTATCAAGCAAGATATTGACCTACCGGCCGGCTACTCTGTCGCCTATGGAGGACAGTTCGAAAATCAACAACGTGCCCAAAAACGACTTATGATTGTAGTGCCATTGGCCTTAGGTTTAATATTTCTACTACTGTACTTTGCCTTTAATTCCTTTGGGCAGGCGCTACTTATCATGCTTAATGTACCGCTGGCATTGATTGGCGGTATTGTGGCTTTATATATATCAGGGCAATATTTATCTGTTCCTGGCTCGATAGGCTTTATTGCCTTATTTGGCCTTGCGGTATTAAATGGAGTGGTGATGGTCAATGCCATTAATCAACGGCTTGAGTTTGTAAAAGATGTGAATCAAGCTATATTTGAAGGTGCATTAGCCCGATTAAGACCCGTGTTAATGACCGCATCGATCACAGTTTTAGGGCTTATACCAATGTTATTATCTACAGGCATTGGTTCTGAAATTCAACGACCACTAGCAACCGTAGTGATTGGAGGAATGGTCAGTGCGACGCTACTCACTTTATTTATTGTGCCTGTTTTATATAGTCTCTTTTCTAAAAAATAGTTTAAGTAGGATTTTCTAGTCTAATAAAATAGAAGACTGACCGTTAGCTTTTATGGAGGAAAAGATGATTAATCAATGTTACCAATGTAAAAAGTCAATTTCGACACTATTGAAGCTTAGGTATTTATCGTTAGAGTCGGGTTATTACTGTCCACATTGCCGTAATGAACTTAGTTTTTCTTTACCGTGGGCTTTACTGTGTATTTTGACAAGTATTGCTCTTGGCCCATTGCTAGCGGCTTATGTAAATCAATTAATATCAACTGATTTCGACACAGCGTTATTTGTGGTCGTGTGGCTAGCAGTGACTTTGGTGGGGATATTATTAACCGTCTCATTTTTGCCATTAAAGCCGTATAAAGATTGGGGGTACGTTATTTTTATAGTCTGGATGGTGGTTATGTTTGGTTTAGGATTTACAGCTATTATCTATGGATTACTTGGATTGTAATAAACACAGTTTAATTAAATTTCTAGTGTTTAGTCAGGAAACTTAGCCACTTTATCGGCTTCTAGTCCGGCTTTATGCCACTGAGTTTGTTCTGAGCAGAATATCTGTGCATCAGGTAGTTTAGAGGGTTCTTCATTTAAGCTACCTGCCGGTACGATTAAAAATTGGCCTGTAGATGAAAGATAAGGCAAGCCTGAACCACATTCAGTGCAGAATACTTTAGCAAATGAACGAGTAGGGTGTTCATAACGGCGAGTGTGTTCGACGCCTTTATCCCAATTAATATTTTCAGCGTAGGTGAATAAGTTGGCAGCATGAGCCGAGCCGGTAAGCTTTCTGCATTGCTCGCAATGGCAAAAAAAGAACTTACTAAAGTCATCCTCAAGGCTATAACTTACCTTGCCACAACAACAGCCACCGGTAATTTTCTTAGTCATAGCATTTCCATCGTTAGGTATAAGTGAGGCCAGTTTACTTCTAGTTGCTTAGAGATAGCTTAACTACAATATCATTGAAAAGTATCACAGCTAAGCATGCTGCCCGTTTTGAAGCCTGTTTTTAACCATTTTACCCGTTGTGCTGAACTACCATTAAAAACCAAAAAATACCTACGGTAGCAATGCACATAACTGCTAGACAAATAGTAGAAGTAACTCTTCTCCAGCTTGGATAATCCGTGCTGAGAGACTTCTCTTTAAACTGTTTGAGTTTAGGATTCATATTTTATACAAGGTTCGATAGTGAATAATGAGAAGGCAGTGTTTTAGTTAATAGTACTAAAGTACAGT